>CAJTUR010000010.1:159-44938 GCA_910579535.1 uncultured Bacilli bacterium | reverse complement strand
TAAAATATTATTGATATTATTAAAGAAAAAAGATATAATAAAAACAGACTAAGGTGGGATGTGACAAATATATGTGGTTGCATTTTTCTATGCATTTGTTTAGCCAAGTATATTAAAACAATATAAAGGCAAGTACAAATTATTTTGAAAAAGAAGAACACAAAGCAAATAAGCAATCACAGTGAATTTGATACTTACCTTGCTTAAAAAGGAGGAATATTGAAAAATGAAAGAAGCGACTGGAGAATTAAATATGACTGTTGTAACAGTAGTAGCAATCGCCGCGGTAGCAGCATTCTTCTATGCATTTGTCTGGCCAAGCATCAAAGTAAATATTTTAAATAGTGCAAAATGTTCCAATGCATATAACTGTCAATGTACAGGAAAAACTTGTAAATGCACTTATTTTGATGATAACCAAAAAGAAACTGAAGTAACTTGTCCAAATAATGCGGGTATGGAAAACAAATAATATATAAAGGAGTAAGAATATGAAAGAGGCCACAGGAGAGGTGAATATGACAGTAGTAATTGTTATAGCGGTAGCAACCCTATCGGTCTTTTTCTTTGCTGTTTTATGGCCAAGTATTAAAAATACATTTATAGCTACCAACAAATGTAGTGATGCAGTGTGTGATCCAAAAACATTAAGTGATGGAATGGTAACGTGTCAATACTATAAAAAAGGACAAAAAGTTGGTAATGATTTTAAATGCGTTTGGAAAGGTTAATTGAGGTGAGAGAGTATGAGAGAAGCAATTGGAGGAACCGCAATATTTCAAATAGTAATCTTTTTTATTTTGCTATTTACAGGTTTTATGTGCTTATCAATTAATCATTCCAAAGCATTTAATGTGAAAAACATGATTATAAATACCATAGAAAGAGTAGAAAAAATTGATTTAACTAATACAGAAAACGATGAGGCAATAAAAGAAATAGTAGGCTATTTGAAAAAAAATTCTTATCGAACAACTGGAAATTGTCCACCAAATTATACAGGAATAAATCGTGAAGGCAAAGTGGATGCAAAAAATTCAGCCTTTTGTATAAAAGCAGAGAATGTGGCTAAAAATCCTACTGAATTTCCTGAAATGAATTATTATCGTGTTGTGGTTTTTTATCAATTAGATTTGCCAATATTTAGAAGTCTTTTTGAATTTCAAGTTTCGGGAGATACTAAAATTATGTATCGAACAATTGGTTATGACAAATTGCCAAATGGGACATTTATAGAAGGATAGAGGTGCAAAATGAGAGAAGCAATTGGAGGAACTTGGTTAACTCAAATCGTTATCATCTTTATGCTAATATTTGTTGCCTTTTTAGCCTTGACCTTAAATTACACAAAAGCCTTCAAAATGAAAAATGATATTATAACCATCATAGAAGAAAGAGAAGGAATAACCATTAATAAGAATGGTAAATTAAATGGGAGCATTGGTTTAATTAATAATTATTTAGAAAAAAATGGTTACACCATACTAAGAGCTTGTCCTGAAGGTTCTTATGGTGTAAGTGATTTACACAGTGAGGCAATAAATTATATTAATAAAGGTCAAAATGCGAAAAGATATTATTATTGCATCACTAAATTTCATGCCCCATCAACAAATTATAAAAGAAAGGTTTATTATCAAGTAGCCATCTCTTTAAAATTTAATTTGCCAATTTTAGGGGATTTATTTACGTTTGAAGTGACAGGTAACACAGAAGACATCACTATTCCAGCGGATAATCTAAAAACAAAATAAAAAGGAGAAAGAAAAAATGAATGTTATCGTATCAAATAAATACCAATCATTACTAGCCACACTTGATGTAGATATTATTAAGAGTATTAATGGAGTATTTGAAGTTGAAGATTTAGTAAATCAATTTACGAATTTTTATTACAATAAAATGATTTTGGATATTACGGCATTAAAAAATTATCAAGACATAACGACAATTCAAAATTTATCAGTAAGTATGGATGTAAGCAATATTATTATTTTATTAGATGATACAGAAATTGTAAATTCATCAAAATATTTATCCAGTCTTATCTCGATGGGAATCTATAATTTTTCAAGAAACATTGATGCAGTTAAATTTTTAATAAATAATCCAAATACTTATAAAGATGTCGCTCAATATCATCAATTAAATAACATTACAGCCGTATCAAGTGAAGGTGGCGATTACAATAAATTTGGATTAAGAGTCATCGGAATCAAAAACGTGACCAATCACGCTGGATCCACAACATTAACTTATTTAATGAAAAAGCATTTAGAAAAGAAATACAATGTTTTGGCTGTAGAAGTAGATGAGCACGATTTTATCTATTTAAATGATAAAACGCTTAAAACAACCTCTAGTTTAGATTTACCAGCATTCATAGCGACAAATAGTGAGGCTGATGTAATCCTAGTAGATTTAAATGATCGTGGAAGCGTAAATAGCTGTACAGAAGTTTTATATTTAATCGAGCCTGGTTTAATTAAATTAAATAAGTTAATTCGAAAAGACAAAAAAACATTCGAAAAATTAAAAGATAAAAAAATTGTTTTGAATCGAAGCATTTTAAATGGGCGAGATGTGAAAGACTTTGAATACGAATCAAAAAGTCGAATTTTCTTTAATATGCCATATTTAGATGATAAATTAAATCATCATAAAGAAATAGAAAATTTATTAATAAAATTAGGTTTTTCAAGATTTGAAGAAGAAAACAGTGATGGAAAAAGTGGCGGCTTGTTTAGTATTTTTAAATAAATTAGAAATTGACATAATTTTACATGTGAATTGTTGACAAAAAAAGCAGAAAAGGATACAATATCAATATGAACGAGGAGGGACTCTTATGAATATAACAGATTTAATATTATTAGCAGTTAAAATTGGTGATGCGAATGAAGGTTTTTGTGCAGGAACAGCTAATATCTGGCAAATTGTTGGATATGTGATGTTAGTATTTAGAATTGCTATTCCAATTTTATTGATTATTTATGGAGCATTAGATTTAGGAAAAGCAGTTATTGCAAGTAAAGATGATGAAATTAAAAAAGCAACCAAAGGTTTAACCATGCGTGCCATTGCTGCTGTCGCTATCTTTTTAATACCTACAATAGTTTCATTTGTCTTTGGTATGGTAGCTGGATTTGGAGAAGCTAAAGAAGATTTTGACATTTGTAAAGCTTGCATTACAAGTCCAGGTGGCAATAATTGTGATGGTAAAGCTCGTGAAATATGGAATTCTGAAAAAAGCGAATAGGCAATTGAATTGCTTTTTTTTTGTCCATATGTTATGATAAACGTAGGTGATTTCTGTGCAAAATTTAATCGATAAAATCAAGGATTTTTATACGAACAATAAACAAAAAGTTCATTTGTTTGGAAGCCTTTCATTAGTTATGTTACTAATTATTATAACAATTGCTGTGACTTTAAAAATAATGGGAAATAAAATAAGTTATGAAAAATTAGAAGGAAAAATGGAAAGTGCTACACGAGCTTATCTATCAGAACATCCTGATAAAAATCCTAGTAGTACCAATCCAACAGTTATTATAGAAGACAAGACATTAATTGAAGGAAAATATTTAAAAGAATTAAAGAAATATGTAAAAGACGAATCTTGTACTGGAAAAGTAATGGTGGATTACGAAAATTCTTCCTATAAATACCAAGCGTATCTTACTTGTAAGAATTATAAAACAGAGAAAATGTTGGATATTTTAAAAAAGAATAATACTATTTCTCAAACTGGAGACGGTTTATATGAAATGAATAATGAACTCGTCTATCGTGGTGAAAATCCAAACAACTATGTATTATTTAATGATGAATTATGGCGCATTGTCAAAATAGATAAAGAGAATAAAATAAAAATTATTTTAACAGAAACAGAAAATAAAAATGATATTTATTATACTTGGGATGATCGTTATAATACAGAAAAAGGTTCTTCTTATGGAATCAATAATTTTGCTTTAAGTCGAGCATTAATTAAACTTCAAAGCATTTATACTAATAATTATGCTGAACATCAAGATCTTCTTACAAAATACGATTTATGCTATGGCAAAAGAAGCGACGATAGTGTCTTTAAAGACGGTTCACTGGAATGTAATGAAGTTTTAAGAGAACAAAATATTGGCTTACTTCCACTATATGATTACTTAAATGCAAGTTTAGATGCTTTATGTCAAACACCTACTAATAAAGAGTGTCAAAATTACAATTATCTAGTGAATGACGATAGTTGGTGGACCATGACAGCCAATCAAAAATCAACTTATCATGTCTATCGTATCCATTACAGTGGTAAAATTGAAAGTGATTACGCTTCAAGTAAAAAAACGTTAAGATATGTTCTAGCTTTAAATCCAGATGTTTTATATAAAAGTGGAACGGGGACTAAAACAGATCCCTACGTAGTTCGATAAAAGGAGTGACTATAAATGTTTAATATAGAAAATATTGCCGAGTACGTAAATAATTATGAAATTTTAAATGGTAAAGTCCATCAAAAAGAAAATCATGAAGAGATTATGGATGAAGAGTTAATCTTAAAAATCAAAGCAGCAAGAATGATCTATAATGAAGTTGTAACTGATTTTCGAATAAATAAAAATGAAAATATAGAAGAATTTGAACAAGCTATAATCGAATTAGCAAATATCATTAATGATATGTCTTATGAAAATCCAAAAGGAGACATTATAAGCGCGATATTAACGAATCAAGAACATCTAAGTAGAACCTTAACTTTAAATGCAAATACGAAAGAAGAAGCCATAGAAGAAATAAATCGTCAAAATTTAAGTGAATCTTTATTATTACCTCCAAAATACGATAATACTTTGTCTTTATTAAAATTAAAATTTAGGGAAAGCAATTTAGACATTGATGATTTAGAAGTAAACTTAGAACAAACAGAAAACAATACATGGGAATTGACCGTAGATTATAAAGTGAAAGAATACAAAAAAGAAGAACAGAATAGAGATGATCTAGATGAATTTGAAAGAGAACAAAATGGAAGAACAAGAGCTTTAGAGAAAATTAAAAATTTACAAAAATATCAAAATGCATTAAGAAACTATGAAACTTTTTTAAATATAGCTATAATGGATGGAGATTACAACAGGATAGATCATTGGTCTAATCGTATCGAGAAAATAAAGAAGGAAATAGATGAAATACTAGCGGATATGCAATTTGAAACACCTGATTTGGATAATACTGAGACAGAGAATTTGTCAGAAAAAACCATAAATGAATTAAACTCTTTAGAAGAAGTACAAAATGAATTGGAACAGGCAAATCAAAAATTAAAAGAAGCTCAAGAAAAAAATAATAGTGAAAAAGAAAATTATTATAAAGAAAGAATAGAAGCCTTAGAAACTAGAGAAGTTGAGTTAATGGTATCAAAAGCTCAAGAAAAGAATGAAGGATTGAATTTTACTGAAGAAAGTTTTATGAATGAAAAAAACGTAAGTGAAATAACTTCAATCGAAGAAATTAATAAAGAATTTCAAAAAGCCGATCAATATATAAGAATAAATGGAGATAAAAAAGAAGTTGTAGATTATTATAGAGATCGTCAAAATGCACTTATGGCACGAATCATTGAAATAAATATTGAAAATTTTTTACAAAGCAAACAATCAGAAGACATAACTAACGTAGAATTTCAATTGAATCAGTGTAAATCTTCATTAGCCATTGCTTTTAATGAATGGGAAATAAAAGCTTATCAAGAGATTATTAATAAGCTAGAAGCGCGTCTAGCGGAATTAAGAACATTACCTCCAGAAGAAGATATACCAGATTATTCAGAAAACATTGAAAAAGAAACAGAAAATAGAATAAAACTAGAAGAATTATATTCTAATGAGTTACCAATAGAAGATGGACTATTTACTTTTCAAGAATTTGAAGACTATTTAAGAGATTATAAATATGAAGAAGGAACAGTTTATGAAAGAAAAAATAGTGAAGAAGTAACGAATGAAGAAATTATATTAAAAATGAAAGCCATTTATTTAGTCGATACTCTAGCAAGACAGGAAATTAAAGAAAAAATTAATGGTTACGATCCAGTTGTTTTACCTGAAAACATCATTAATCATTTTCTTCATGTTTTTTCAGAAGAAAGGCTTGAAAATGATGATATAAATAATATCATAAACGCAATTTTAAAGTCTGAAGGACACTTTGAATACACGACTGAAGAGATAATGAGAACTGATAAAACAATTGAAGAAGATATTAAAGAGCAAAAAGGACTAAAATCAGTCTTAGTCTTATTTATAAATCCTATACGCGATTGTACAGAAGCAGTTATAACTTTACTTCAAAGAAAAAAAGGCTTAATACAAGAAAGAATCAATACTTTGATAGAAGACGTTGAAGGAAAAATAAAATTAACCGTTGATTATTTTATAAAAAAACAAGAAAAGAAAGTTGAACCTAATCCTAATGCAGATGTTTTATCTGTTGATTCAGTCCGTTTTTATTTTGAAAATTTTGATATTTCAAATAATCAAATTTATGCAAGAGTGAATCATGAGTTAATAACGGATGAAACCTTAATTCTTAATATACGAATTGCCCATTTAATTTATAAATATGCCTGCTTGTCAATACCAAATTATGATGAAATAAAGCTATTCGAAGATGATAATACAATTCAGGAAACAATTGCTAAGTTTTCAATGTATAGTAATGATAAAATAAGCCAACTTTTAAAAACACTAGTCTTAGGAGCTTGTGAAGAAAATAAAGAAGAGTTCTATCAATACGAATACATCGCATTTAATTTAAATTCAAATAACAACATGTTTGATGAAATGGCGGTCATGGAAGGGTTAGATTTATACGATGAACTAAACATCTTCAATAAAGAAAATTTAGAAAATACAAAAGCACTTCTTATCGTTTTATTTAGAAAAATGGGCCTAAATTTGGAAGAATTTAATGTTCAATTTGAACCTATAGAAAATCAAGCCATGAAATTAGTTTTTAACTATAAAATGGAAAATGTACATAAAAAGAAAAAAGAAGAAAATAACGATAAAATCAAACAAGCGCGCTTATTTAGTATTGATGATATAAAATATTATGCTAAAAATTATGTAAGAAATGAATATGGTGAATTGTGTTGGAGAGATAATGGGGAAATAGAAACAAATGAAGAAATTGTTATTCTGGCTTTATCATCCAAATTTATCAATAATATTGTTCGTAATTTAAAAGAAAAAGACGCATCTTATAATTTGAATAGTCGTGAAGAAAATCTTAGTATAGCTTATGATAAAGTATTAAATAATTACGTCATTAATGATATTTTAAATAATTTAAATCATGTAGAATACGTAGTAAATTCAGATGAAATAGATGAAGATTTGGAATTTGTTTTTGATAAAAGAAATAAATCTTTATTTGAATATTATATACGAGATCAATTTAGAAATTTAGGATACGATATTGAACATTTTAAAATGAATGCTGAATGGATAGGAGAAAATAAAATTTGCTATTCCATCGATTATCAAGTGATAAAATTAGAACAAAATTTAGAATCAGAACCTTTAGAGGAGTTTGAAAATCAAAATTCAACAGATTTTACGACTTTTACTCCGACTATTGCTATCAATATTTTAAATAAGTTTATTGATGAGTCTATTGAAGATGAATATAAAATGTGTACTTTGTCAGAGAAAAAAGTACTTCTAAACGCTAAAATGAGAGGAACAGATATCGATAATCAATTAGTGCTTCAAATCGGGCAAGAAGCAATCGAGTTAATAGAATGTTATGAATATTTAGTAGACTTAAATAATAAAAAAGCCAAAGCTTTACGAGAAAAAGATGACCTAGCTATAAAATATTTAGAAAAGGAAATATTAGAAGTCTACAATGAAAAAGCGTTAAAGATAAATCTTTCAGATGATGAACTCTCTTTATTACCAGTTATTGAACTAAATGCGTACTTTTATTTGAAAGAATCGATTGAAGAAATTATGGACTTAAATGGTTTTATATTTTCTGAAACAGAAACTAATAATAATAATAATAATAATGAAAATAATAACAAGGATTATAATGAAGAAAATAGTAACAATGATAATAAGAAGAACGAATTACCAGATGTAAACACAAAAATGGTTTATGGTATTTTAGGGGAAATAAACGATGAAATTGCTTATCAAACTGTAAGCTATGGTGATTTAATGGCTTTTAAACAATATATTATAGATTTAAAACTATATGCCAATAGTATGGGGCGTATGGAATTTATTTCAAGTTTAGAACCAATTGAAGCTGAAATTTCGACTTTAATGAATTATTGTAACATGTTATTATATATTGATGAGAGCAATCATACAAAATATGTCCAAAATAACAATCAAATTCTACTATTTGATATTATGGCAAAACCTAAAAAAAGAAAATTTGAATATTTTGTAGATTCAAACGTAGAAATAAATATAAAAGATGTAATTTTAGGTATAAAAGGATCATTAAAAAATTTAGATATTTTAGCTAAAGAATTTGAAATACCTTTAGAAGAAGAAGAAAGACAAAACATGAAAATTTAATGAATAAAGAAAAACGTTCACAGATACGTTTTTTCTTTTTATTTGCTTAAATTATTGTTATAATTAAATAAGAAAATTTGGTGATAAAATGAAAAAAATAATATATACTTTAATTCTCTTTATAATTTTTACATCTTATACCTCAGCAGCAATAACTAAAAATGGAGTTCCAGTTACTTCAAACACTGATCAAAATAATAAAGAAGTAACCGTAACCTGTCGTTATAAAAGTGGTCATGAGGTGGTTTTATATCGTGAAGATAAAAATGATACAGACGGTGAATGTAACGGAGAAGGAGATTTGGAAGCTTGTCTAAGAGAAGGAGGATTCTTATCTAAAACAGATAGTTATTTAACGGCGAAAGGATTTATGTATAATCATACCTATTTTGACTGTCCTAAATATGCAATATGGGCATTAGATGAAAATGGTGAAGTTTACATAGCGGATTATTCAAATAATCCAACAAGTAATAATATTTTCGAACTAAATAGCGAAGCAAGTACTTGTGTAGGCGCTTGTCTTGGAGAACAATACCAAAATAACTATTATAAAGAATGGATTTGTGACTATATAGGACCAGAGGCTAAAATTCAGACGAAATTTGATGGCTCATATTGGTTTATAGATAACTTACAAGAATATTATAAAGTAAATGAAAAAGATATTGATGAAAATTGTGGGGATATTTTTTTTAATCCTCATTATGCAGAATCCTTTTTTAAAATAGCGAATTATAATATTTTAAATTTAAAAGATATAAATGTATTACAAGAATGGTATACTCTTTTATGTGCTAATGAAAAATTAATGGCGGAATATTATTGCTCTGGAGAGTGTCATTTTCCAGAGAATAAAAATATCAGTTGTAAGGCATTAAAAGAAAAAATAAATGCAAAAATAAACACTCCAGTAGATAAAATAGATTTATCAGAAATGTGCAATACTACTAGTGTAAAAAAAACATTACGTTTGATAGGACTACTCTTTTTAATTATAAAAATAGTTATACCTCTGCTTCTAATAATAGTGGGCACTATTGAATTTGCAAAAGCAATGATATCATCAGATAGTGATGCGGTTTCAAAAGCAATCAAAAAAATGGTAACAAGAGTCATTGCAAGTGTTGCTATTTTCTTACTTCCAACAGTTATTCGTTTTATATTTGAACTTATTCCAATAAATACTTCTTTTGAAGAATGCGGAAAATGCATTTTAAATCCAAATAAATGTGAAATAAATGAAGAATAAATCTTTATCTGGTCAAGCGTAAGATTTATTGCTATAATGTTATAAAAGGGGAAGAAATGTAGGGATTGAAGAATGAAAAAAAAATTTGTATTTTTTTTAATTATATTTTTTATTATAGGTTTTAATAATATTTCTGCTAAGCAAAAAATTTTAACGTGCAATTATTTTCAAGGAAAAAATGAATTAAGGCCTACTGATTTTCCAGAAGTTTCTGTAATGTGTAACATCTACTCAAATTATTCTTATGAATGTCGTGCTGAAATTAATAATGGTAATGCAACAGATAAATCTCCAAAATATGATTTGAAAAATTGGAGTTCTAATGGAACGGTTGCCTGGAATGCAAAAGAATACATAAAAAATAATAATAAATGTCCAGAATATGTTTCGGTGTACTATGGAAACACGATAGGTGGAATTTGGGCCGCTGAAACAGCTGAACAAGCGGATTCTTTTGCGAGAAGTGGTTTTGTAGGAGCAAATATTAAAATATTTGTTATCGAAAGCGCGTCCGACAATAAAAAGAGTGAAGAAGAATTAAATAAAGCAAAAGAAGAAATTGAATTAAGGATCAAAAGTTTAAATGAATTTGTAGATAATTATTCAATAGAAAATTACCCAGACTTAAAAGAGTGTGAAAAAGAGTTAAATAATTTTTCAAGTCGTATAAAATCCAATATAAATGAAATTGAAACTCGTTACATCAATGCTTACTATTTTTCAGAACAAGATGATATAATTATAAAATTTAGAAACGCTGTGACAAAAGCAGAAAATTTTTTGAAGAATGCCATCCAAGAATTAGAAGAAAGAAAAAGTATTGAAGTAAAAAAAGACAATTGTTCAGATTATACTTACAATGAATGTGTGAGTGTATCAGATAGTGAAGGGAATGTTTGCGTAAGAGATTTTATAAATAAGACTTGTCGAAAAAAAATGGCTTGTAGTGATTATACTACACAAGATGAGTGCCCGATTGAAAGTGATTATGGAAAATGTAAATGGAACAGTACAAATAATACCTGTGAAAAATCGTTAAAAAAATTTGTTTGTACGGATTATTTAACAGAAGCACAATGTCCAAAAATTCCTAATACGGATGAAGAGGGAAACAAATGTAGATGGACTTCTAATGGATGTGAATTTAATACTATTAATGAAGGAATAGAAGGAGAAGGCACTGAAATTGGTGAAGCAGATTGTACGGGGATTTTTCAAGGAGAATTTGGAGATTTTTTAAAGCAAATTTATTCTTTAATTAAATTTGCTGTTCCCATTGTAATATTAGCCTTTGCTATTATAGATTTTTTGAAAGCCATTGCCGCAAGCGATCCAGCAGAGGTAAAAAAAGCCGCAACAAAATTAGTTAAAAGAATGGTAATAGGAGTAGCTATATTTATATTACCAACATTATTAGAATTATTATTAGCAGCAGCTGGAGTTGAATTTGGAACTTGTGGGATAAAATAGAGGTGAGAGTATGTTAATTTCAGCAATAGATTTAAGATTTAACCCGTTTAATGTCTTTGATTTTGGGTTGACAGGAGTCTTTTTATTTATAGATAGTATTGTGTACTGGCTAGTAGCCCAATTATTTAAACTTTTTGTGGCAGTAGCTGGTGTAAGTTTACCAGTAGATGTCTATCAAAAAATTGCTTCAAATATGGAAGTGATTATTGGTGTTTTTGCGTTGTTTTATCTTGCTTATGCTTTGTTAAAAGCATTAGTAAATCCAGATGATCTTCAAAAACAAACACCAAAGATTGTAGGAAACTTAGTTATTAGTTTAGTACTTTTAGGTGTTACACCAATGGTTTTCGATTATGCAATGAAACTCCAAAATTTAATTATTAGTAAAAATATTATTGGAAATCTTATTTATGGAACAAATACTTCAACAGATATTGAGTCAGCGGGCTATGCACTAGCTTTTAGCGCATTAGAAACCTTTTTAACCGTTCCAGATAAGGTAGAAGGAACAAATATATTGTATACAGATGACTTCGGAGAAGAACAGAATTTAACTTGGGGTTTATTAAAAATGTCAATTATAAAAGATAAACGGATAGAAAATTTTAGAGCAATTACTCAATGGGTAGAACCTGTTCATAGTCGTACATTAGGGTGTGATTATATACCAATTATTAGTACCATATGCGGTTTTGTTTTAATCTATGTTATTTTTTCATTTTGTTTAGATATGGGACTACGAGTAGCCAAAATGGCATTTTATAGGATTATTTCTCCTATTCCTATTTTAATGAGAATTATTCCCTCTAAAAAATCAGTTTTTGATACATGGCTAAAAGAAAGTTTAGGAACCTTTTTAGAAGTATTTATAAGATTATTTATAATTCAAATAGGTATTTTTTTAGTAGATGTTATTATCAACTCAAACGTTTTAGAACTTAATCAGACCGCTGGTAAAATCGGTTTATTTGGTAATATGATTATTATTTTAGGAATAATGGCATTTATAAAAGTTGCTCCCAAAAAAATTAGTGAAATGTTAGGAATAAAAGGCGACTTTAAAATTGGAATTGGTGGTAAACTTCAAGCAAGTGGTGCTTATGGATTAGCGGCCATGGCTGGAGGAGGAGTCTTAGCTGGTTTAAGAGGATTCACTGGAGGTATTGCTAAATCTGGAAATGCTTGGAGGAATTTTAAAGACCATAAAAGTGTTGGGAATTTTGCTAAATTAGCTACTTCATTTATAGGACACGGATTCGGTGGTGTTTTAAGTGGAGCAGCTGGAGGACTAAGTGCGGCCGCAAGAAGTGCATCAGGTGGATTTAAAGCCAAAAATCTTAAAGAATTACAATCCGCGGCTGCCAAAGGTATTGAAGACGCCGCAAAAGCAAGAGAAAAAAGAGAAAATTATCGTGCTTCTCATGGAGGCTATGTTGGAGCTTTTACAGGTCATGTAGGAGACTTGGGACATTCTTTTGCTCAGTTTGTTGGTTTAGGTGCAACTTTAGAAGGGTTGAAACATGAAAGTGAATTAGTAAGTGCAGTATCAAGTGCTCGAAAAGCTATGGCTGATGCTGCAGAAGCTGAGATTAATAAGAAAATTAATAAATTTCACGTATTGGCTCGTGATGCTGAAGAAGGATTTACAAACTTGGCCGAGCTTGATAATGCATTAGAAATTATACGTAATAGAGGGTCTTATACTGCTAGCTCTGGACAAACTTTTAACGAAGCAGACTTAGTTAAATTACAACAAGCACGTTCTGACTTAAAAGATAAAATGGTTGAACGATATTTAAATGGAATAGATCTAGATAGTACCAGTAGGACATACGGAACTCAAGACAGGGCGAATATTGCTGGACCTGTACAAGAAGCAATTGCTGCTTATCATGCGAATTTAAAAAACAATATTGGTGCTATAACTCGTAACTTGACAGCGGAAGATTTAGCAAATCCAACCATCAGTGCCTGGAAAACGAATGTTGAAAACTATTTAAATGCAACAAGAAATATGGACATAAAAGATATTATGGGAAATGCCTCTTTTGATATGGGTCATTTAGCAGAAGAAGTTAAAAAATTTGCCGGAACCGCTCAATCAAATGTTAATACAAGAGTAAACGAATATCGTCAAGAAGAAGCTAGACGTAATGGAAACAATAATAGTTAAGGAAGTGTACGATGAGAATATTTAATCAAATATTTGATTTTGTAACAAATAATAGTGCGAATTTTGAGCATGAAAATGAAGTTTATTCTCTAGCTATTGTAGAGCTAGAAAATATCGAAAATCTCCTTGATTATTATACAAGAGATGAAGGATTGAGTTCTATTTCATCAGACTTATATAAAAATATAAGGATTAAAATTATTGATATTAATAATCAGATACATATAAATAAAAGAAATTTAGCCCAAGCAAAAACAAAACCCGACTATCAAAGGATTTTAAAAAAAATGTATTATTTATTAGAACAATTGGAAATTATTTTAATAAAGGCTAAAAATGAATTATTAAAATCAAAAACATTAGGTGAATTGCAAGATCACTTAACCGAACTTCAAGTTATCATAAATAGCAATGCTAGGTATGAGCCATTTATAAATTTTGTAGCGCATGGCTATTGGACAATAGAAGATTTAAGTGATATTCGAAATAAAATTGCTGAAAGAAGAACTAAAATAATCCCCTATTTAGGTGATAGTTATAGAAGATAAAAGGAGGATAAAAAGGGATGAATAAAAATAATAATTATTTGATACCAGCAAACTCTAAAAAATCACAATTAATATTAGGTTTTTTTACACCAGTAGATTTAATTATATTTGGTATAGGTTGTACCATTACACTCGCTTTATTATTTGTATTTAATAATAAAGTAAACCTAGGAGCCTTGCTATTGATACTTTCACCAGCGTTAATAGCGTCTTTCTTAGTACTTCCAGTGCCGAATTATCATAATATTTTGCAATTACTTACAAATATTATCATGTTTACCTTTGGAAGAAAAAGGTTATATTGGAAAGGCTGGTGTATTAAAGATGGCAAATAAAAAGAACTTAAGCAAATATTCAGAAGATTGGGTACCGATAAAACAAATTATGAATGGTATGATTCAGTTAGATTCTGGTGAATACGTGACAGGTGTAAAAATTGCGCCTAAAAATATCTTTATCTTGGATAAAGGAACACAAGACAATGTGATTTATAATTTACGAAATTTTTATAATACGATGGATTATGAATTTTGGTTAATTGTAGCGGATCGACCTGTTGATATTAATGTTCATTTATCGCAACTACAAATTCAATACAATAACTCAACGAGTAGTGCCATCAGAAAACTCATTATTCAAGACATTAATAAAGCCAATATGTTTATGAGTCAGGAATACAATGTGGTGGATACCGAATATTTTATCTTATTTAAAGAGAAAAAATTAGAAATTGTTCAAAAAAGAATTCACAATTTAATCAGTAATCTATCGATGTGTAGTTTAAATTCCACACAAGTATCCAATAACGATTTAAGAATGTTAATTGACAATTTCTTTAATGGGGGACAACCAACAACATTAGGAACGGTGATGCCAGAATGAATATAAAAGCACAATTAGCCCCAAAAGGGATTGAATTCAAACCTACAGAAATGATGATTAGTGGAAAATATTGTACCATTTTAACCGTAGTATCTTATCCAAAATACATTGGAGAAGGGTATCTAGCCAATATTACCAATATCAGTGGTGTAAAAATAGCGATTAAACATATTCCGATTGAATTTTCAACACTACAAAGAATGTTAAATAAAGAAATTGCGGATTTAAAACAGAGGTATCAAACAGAAAACGATAAAACGATTCAAGAAAGAATAAGACAAGATTATGAATCATTAGAACAATTCATTCAAATGCTTGCAGCCACTCAAGCGCGTATCTTCGATTTCCAATTGCATTTATTTATTTCAGCGGATAACAAAGAAGAATTAGAAATGAAGAAAATGCAAGTTCGTAATTACTTAGATGGATTAGGAATGCGTGGTATTCCATTGATGTTTGAACAAGAAAAAGTCTTAAAATCAATATTACCCATTTTCCCAAAGCAAGACATCGAAAATCGTGTTGGAACACCGATTCCTTCTGTTACAATAGCTGCTATGTATCCTTTTATATTTGATAGTATTAAAGACCCCGGAAACAGTATTTTATTTGGCGTAGACTTTTCTGGTGGTGTCGTTTTATTTAATCAATTCTTATATAAAATAAAAAAAGAAAACAATCGAAACAACGCCAACATTATTATCTTAGGAACAAGTGGAAGTGGAAAATCGACCGCAGCTAAATTGCTGATTAGAGGACACTTAAGAAACAGTTATAAAGTTGTTTGTATCGACCCTGAAGGTGAATTATCTGAAATGTGTAAAAACGTAGGTGGAGATTTCTTAGACTTAGGTAAAGGTGGAGAATTCGGTATGATTAACCCACTTGAAATTGTTGTAGATGCGGATGAAGAAGAAATAGAGCAAGGACTTGGTTATACTGTGCTTACAAGGACTTTACAACAATTAAAAGCTTTTATGAAATACTATTCACCATCAATTGAAGAAGACGTCTTAACCATGTTTAGTGAAGTCGTTCAAGATACCTATAAACGATATAAAATAGATTACGATTCAGACTTTACTAAATTTACAGCGAGTGATTATCCAACCTTTGATGATGTCTACGCAACCATTAAAGGTAGACTTCTATCAATGCCTGAAAAAACACATGAAAAAGATGTTATGGAGCGTCTTGAATTAAAGGTAAGACCACTCGTAAAAGAATTAAAATACTACTTTACGGGTCATACGACTTTGAGTATTCAAAGTGACTTTATTGTATTTAATATAAGAGAACTTATGAATAGTGATGAAAACATTAAAAACGCTCTATTCTTTAATATCTTAAAATACGCTTGGGGACTTTGTTTAGATAAAGAAACAGATACTGTTATGTGTGTGGATGAAGCTCATGTCTTAATGGCAACAAAAAATGAACTGGGTGCTGAATTCTTAGCTCAAATTCAAAGACGAAGCCGTAAATACAATACAGGAACCATTATCATCACTCAACAACCAACCGACTTTGCAGCCCCTAATGTTTTGGTTCATGGTAAAGCAATATTTGATAACGCTTCTTACTATCTCATTATGGGACTTAGAAAACAAGCAACAGACGATTTAGGACAACTAATTGATTTAAATGATGCTGAAAAAGAAAGTATTAAATATTACAATCAAGGGGAGGCACTATTTATTTGTGGTAATAGACGAATGAGAATTAACGTAATTGTCACTCAAGAAGAACTGGATTCCTTTGGTTCTGGTGGAGGACTATAGTAAGTAGGTGAAGTAAGTGGATAAAGAGGAAGAAAAAGCATTAGAAGAATTAACAGAAGAAGTAGTAGAAGAGGAAGCAAGTGAGAATTCCTCTTTGTCTGATGAAACACGAAAAGAAAAAGAAATTAAAGATGTTAAAGCTAAAGCCAATGAAGCTTTAATAAAAAAATTATTAAAAAGTCCAATAACGTGGATGATTGTTGGAGTAGGATTTATTACTATTTTTATAGCGATTTTAATTTATATTATGGATTTTGACTTATCAGGTAAAGGAAATACTAAGCCAAATTATTACCCCTCAACTTGTAATAAGGTTTATTGGACTTGGGAACGTAATGAATATTATGAGGCTCATAAAAAAGATAAAGATTATGAAAAAATAATGGACGCTTCACAAGTTGATTTAGAATATGAAGATTCCAATAAAATAAATAGATGGGATTACACTGAATTTGATTTTGATACTTATATTACAAATGTTGTCTGGACAGATAATGAAAAAGCAAATGTTGTCGATAATCAAGTGGTGTACCAAACCATGTCAATTGCGGCAAGAAGTTTTTTAATTACTTCTTTGTCAGACAATTGTGTCGTATTAAGTTATAATAATCCTCAAAGTTTTACCGCATTAGATGGAACAGAAGAAAATTATCAGGAGATACATGAAGCCGTAAAAAATACTCAAGGTTTAATTATAGGAAGAAATCAACAAATAATAAAAGCTGAATACGATCCGTTTTCTTACGTATTTAAAAGAAATGATGGAAATGAAAAAGAACATTTTTATCACATGATGCAAAAAAATAATGAAGAACAACAAAGGATTCCAGCTACCTGGGTAGACGAACATAAAAATATTCCTATTAGTCTGGTTTCGGAAACAAAGTTTTTAACTTCAATAAGTTTATATGGCGCTAAATATTTAGAGGAACATAAAGATTTCGATTATGATATCTATCGTTTACTAAAATATTATTATGGACAAGATATAGAATTTTACACAATAGATTATGAATCTTCAAATAAAAAGCCTATATCTGGACCTATCGCCAAGGGATGCTACGTTTGGCCTGTAGGAAGTAAAGAAACACTAATCGAGAATGGTAGAGAAACGGCATTAGGTTTTCCATCTTCAATAAAGATTACATCATGGTTCGGAAAAAGAGAGGCTCCTACTGCGGGGGCTTCTACTAATCATGGAGCCATTGATATTTCCGGAAATGGAACGCGTGGCATTTATAACATTATCGCATCTCAAGACGGTGTTGTTACTGATGTTAAAACAAACTGTATTGAAGGAAATCCTGGATGTGGTGGCGGTTATGGAAATTATGTAAAAATAGACCATGGCGATGGTATCGAAACTCGTTATGCTCACATGTTTAGTGTTAGTGTAAATGTTGGAGATAAAGTAGTAAAGGGACAAGTTTTAGGAAAACTTGGAAATACTGGAAGATCAACTGGACCACACTTACATTTTGAAGTAAGAGATCATGGAACAAAAGTAAATCCTTTGAACTACGTATCACCTAACGATCCAAGACCAACAAATTGTGGTGAAGGACTAATACCTTCTCCAAATCCTATCCCAGGAGGCGATAATAAACAAATAACTTGTTTAGCTTTAAAAAGTGTAGGATATGGAGACGTTCAAGTTGCTGGTATGATGGCAAATGCAGAACATGAATCTGGATTTAATCCTAATGCTTTTAATTCAAGTGGAGGAGGAATAGGAGCTTATGGATTATTCCAATGGCGTGCTGGGCGCCAAAAAGCTCTAAAAGCTTTAAAAAATTATGACACCATCGAAGTTCAAGTTGCTTTTTCGGCTACTGAATTAAAGACAGGCTATCTAAATGCAAATTATAAATTAATAAATTCACCTACTCCAAGTGATGCTTCCTATAACTTCTGCGTCTATTATGAAGTTCCTGGTAGAACAACAGAAGAAGCAAAAAGAAATTGCTTAGTAAGGAAAACAGATGGTTTAGCAGATAAACATTATAAATATGTACAAAATGGTTGTAAGTAAGGAGAGTAAAATGAAAAGTCTATCAAAAGAAGATTTATATAAAATAGCAATTGTTTTATTTATATTTTTCATCATCGCTTTGATTGCTTTATTTTCAATTAATAGGAAAAGAAGTGAGCCTTCAGAACCTATACTCGAACCAGATGAAAAGCAATTTACAGTAGTTAATAATTACAACATATTCTATTTTGTAAATAACAATATCAATACATTTATTACTTATACAATTGAAAAAAATAACGAAGGAATTTTTAATTTTTTAGATGACGTATATATAAAAGAACAAAATATAACATACAATAATATAGAAAGTAAAATCAAATTTTACAATGAGGATGATTATTATAGAGCTAAATTAATTAAATCTTATCAAATTAACGAAGACATAACAGTGTATTATACTGAAGGAGACATTTTAAATGAAGGTTTTGATGAAACCACTTTTGTACAAAAAAATGTAAAGTATTTATTATATGTAGATTATGATAGTATGGTATGTAGTATCGAATTAATAGATAAAGAAAAAAACGAAGATAATTTTGATTCTAATAAAGAAATCTTTTCAAATAGCTTTAATCAAGTCAAACAAATTGAATTGATCAGTATTGAACGCATTTGTTCTATTTACTTGGCAGATTATTTCGATAAAATTGCTAGGAATGAAGCGTACAAATACACAACTAATTATAATACAATAGAAAGTTTTGCAAAATTTTACGAAAATAACTATTTAGTGAGTGAAATAAAGAGTTGTGTCCAAAATAGGAATGAAAATGGAAATAGAGTTTACACGATAATAGATAAAAATAATTATCAATACCATTTTATTGAAAAAAATATCTTAGATTATACAGTCTCAATAACAAAATAAAATTTTGCTTTTTTTTAAGAATCTTTTAAGGTATAATAATGAAAAAACGGAGGAAAAAATATGAAATTTAGAGTCTCATCGAAAGATTTTTTTATCTTTTTAATTTTTTGCATCTTTTTATTATATTTATGTTGTATTGCTGTGAGTAATTTTACCTCATTCTTTAATGAGGGAGAATTTACAGGATTAAATCCATTCCCAGCTTTTATAGGGGACAATTTAATCTTAACAATAGGAATGTTTTTTATCGCTTTACTCATTATTTTTACCTCTGTTTCCTCTTATATTTTTGATCGAGAAAAAGGACATGGTATTGGTATCAAAGTAAAAGACAAAGAGGAAAAAGGATATTCAAGATGGGCAAAAGATAAAGAAATCAAAGAAGCAAAAAATGTAAGTCATGTTACCTCTACTTCAAATATTGTAGAAGCAGCAGGTATTCCTTTAATTAATACAGGCAAAGACATTTGGGTTGATAATGGAGAATATCATAATCTAGTTATTGGTTCGACTGGTTCAGGTAAAACAGAAACTATTGTTAAACCTATGGTTAATTTACTGGCCAAAAAAGGGGAAAGTATGGTCATTACAGACCCTAAAGGTGAAATCTATAAATACAGTGCAGAATACTTAAAAGAACAAGGATATAAAATTATTGTTTTAAACTTTCGTGATCCCAGAAATGGAAACGCATGGAATCCTTTAACATTACCTTATCGTTACTTTAAAGATAAAAACGTAGATAAAGCAACGGAACTTTTAGATGATGTGGCATTAAACATCGTTAAAGATCCAAACAATAAAGGTGAACCCTTTTGGGAAAACAGTGCGGCTGATTACTTTTCAGGATTGGCTTTAGGTCTTTTTATGGATGCTGAAGAAGAAGAAGTCAACATGAATTCAATTAATTACATGAGCTCTGTTGGAGAAGAAAGATTTGCCGCAAGCACGTACATCAAAGAATATTTTCATTTAAAAGGAGAAGATTCTAGCGCTTATATCTTTGCATCAGGAACAATTAATGCTCCCAAAGACACAGCTGGAGGAATTACTTCAACATTTAGACAAAAAGTGCGAACTTTTGCTTCACGTGAAATATTAAGTGAAATGTTATCATTTAGCGATTTTAACATGCGTGACATTGGTAAAGAAAAAACAGCAGTATTTATGATTATTCATGATGAAAAAACAACCTATCATAGTTTATTAACTATATTTATTAAACAATGTTATGAAACATTAATTGATGTGGCTAAAGAAATGGGAGGAAAACTTCCTTTTCGAACCAATTTTATTCTAGACGAATTTGCAAACATGCCACCTCTTAAAGACGTGGACTCTATGGTTTCTGCGGCTCGTAGTCGTGACATTCGATTTACTTTTATCATTCAAAATTTTGCTCAGTTAAACGATGTTTATGGAAAAGAAGTAGCGGAAGTCATCAAAGGAAACTGTGGTAACTTAGTCTACCTAATTAGTACTGAAATGGCAGCCCTAGAAGAAATTAGTAAAATGTGTGGAGAAGTAAAATCAAAAGAAAAAGATAAAACCGCTGCTACACCATTAGTAACGGTGACAGATTTACAAAGAATGAAGCTTTTTGAAGTCATCATTAAACGATTACGTATGGACCCATTTAAAACCAAATTAGAACCTGATTTTAAAATTGATTGGGGAATTGAAAGAAAAATGGCTGAACTTCCAAACCGTGAAATAAGAGAAATAAAGCTATTTGACATAAAAAAATTCGTAACAGAAGAAAAACGAAAAAATATGATGAATGAAATGGGAGAAAATAAAGAATTCAATTCGTTAATGGGAATGCCTTTTGGAGGGGTCCCACCTTTTCCAGGAAATACGACTCCAGGTGGAATGTCTCCGTTTCCAACACCAAATAGTAACCCATTTATGGGAAATTCAAACATGCCCAATCCTTTTGCTAAAAACGCACCAATGACTAATGAAGACATTGATCGAATGATTGCCGATATAGACAAAAAACTGAAAGAATTAGATGAAGAAGAAGCAAGAGAAAAAGAGCTTGAAAAGAAACAAAACGAAGAAAAACAACAAGAAGAAAAGGTAAAGGAACAAGTTCCCAAAAAAGAAGAAATAAAAAAAGAGGAAACACAAACTGAAAAGCCAAAAATAAATGTCGATTCCGATAGTGTCATTGTAAACGATAATGTAATATCAGACGATGACTTCTTCGATGATTTCTTTAATTAGATAACACTGGTTATCTTTTTTTTATTTTTAAGCCCTTGTCCTTTGTATCCATTAAAAAAAATCATATAATATAATGGTGATTTTAATGAAAAGAATTGATTTAAATGTTTACAATTCTACGATGGGAACGTTAATTGATCTTTCCGACGAATTAACCTATAAAAAAAATCCCTACCCAGGAAGTTTAAACATTCCCTATCAAAAATTGCTTTTAAACTATAAACAACTATTAAATAAAAATAAAAAATATTACATTATGTGTTCTAAAGGAATACACAGTAGAAAAGTAGTAAGCATATTAGAATTTTATGGCTATGATGTAACGCAAGTGACTAAAAATGAAGAAAAAGTTTAAAAAAAGAGAAAAATAAATAATTTGAAAAGTGGGTGGCATACTAATAGAGTGATGTAGTATGTTCGAAGTTTTTTCAAAATTAAATGAGTTATTAAATAGTTTTTTATTAAATTTAGGAATATATGGTCCGATTCTTGCATGTTTTTTAATTATGTTTGAATCAGTAGTGCCTATACTTCCTTTATTTGTTTTTATAACCATAAATTTTATTTATTTTGGTCCAATACTTGGATTTATTCTTTCTTGGTTCTTTACAGTCTTAGGCTGTATACTTTCTTTTTTCTTATTTAGAAAAAAAATGCGTCATTGGTTTAGTAAAAAAATAGAAAAACACTCAAAATTTCAAAAAATGATGAAAAATATAAATTGTTTAAAGTGCGAACAATTAACCACTTTAATAGCCATACCAGCGACGCCCGCTTTTTTAGTAAACGTTTGTGCTGGTTTATCTAAAATAACTTTTAAAAAATTTTTGGTATCTTTAAGTATCGGAAAAATATTTTTAGTTCTTTTTTGGGGAATTGTTGGAACCAGTATGATTGAAGCTTTAACTCATCCAATTGCTTTAATAAAAGTACTTATTCTTATTGTATCTTCTTACATTTGTAGTAAAATAGTAAGTAAGAAATTAAATATTGAATAGGAGTTTTTATGGAATACGTTTTATTATTACTTTTAATTGTCGTCTTAATTTTAGAAATTATTTTATTATTTCAAAGAAAAAACAACTCGGATTTTACTGAGAGAATAGGTAGATTTGAAACAAATATCACAAAAGAAATAGGGGAATTTAAATTAAATTTTTCGAGTGATTTAAGAAGTGACTTTGAACATTTAAATGACCAACTTCAAAATAAAATTAATGATTTAAATGACCGTGTTAATGAACGATTAGAAGTAAACTTTCAAAAATCAAATAAAACGTTTACCAGTATTTTAGAAAGACTGTCAAGAATCGATGAAGCTCAAAAGAAAATTGATAGTCTTTCTACAGATATTGTATCCTTACAAAGTGTATTAACAGACAAGAAAACAAGAGGGATTTTTGGAGAAGTCAATTTAAACTACATTTTAAGTAGTATTTTCGGAGAAAGAAAAAATGGAATCTACGACACTCAAGTTAAATTAAAAAATGGGTGTATTGCTGATGCCATATTGTATGCACCCTCTCCTTTAGGGACCATTTGTATTGATTCAAAATTTCCTTTAGAAAATTATCAAAAAATGACAGACAGAACCCTTTCGGAAGAAAGAAGAATCCTTGCCTATAAGCAATTTAAAATCGATGTAAGAAAACACATAGAAGCTATTAGTAGTAAATACATTATTCCAGGAATTACAACAAGTGAAGCCATTATGTTTTTACCAGCCGAAGCCATATTTGCTGAACTTAATGCTTACCACCCTGATTTAATCAAAGAAGCTTATGAAAAGAAAGTCTGGATAACGAGTCCAACGACGCTCATGAGTACTTTAACGACCATTAGTATGATCTTAAAAAATATGGAAAGAGACCAATACGCGGAAATCATTCATGAAGAATTAAATAAACTTTCTATTGAATTTGACCATTACAAAGAACGTTGGGATAAATTATCTAGAAGTATTGATACCGTTTCTAAAGACGTTAGAGAAATAAACATTACCACAGATAAAATAACCAAAAGATTTAATTCTATAAATAGTGTGGACATAAAAGAATTAGAAAATAAATAATAAAAAAGAGAAATAGAAAAATAAAAATCTATTTCTTTTTTTTAAAGTTTATCTAAAATAAATGAATATAAATAAAGAAAGACAAAGACAATAAATTGAAAACTTCCACAGTTTTCCTTTTTTAACGAGTTCACTTAACCATTTGTAGGAAAAATAAGTCACCACCATAGCAAAAATCATTCCTAAAAGATAAGGCATAAGTAGACTTGAACTAATAGGATTCTCTAAAAAATCTTTTACACCTAAAACCATTGAAGCTAAGCTTACTGGAAAATAAAGCATAAACGTATATTTTAAAGCTGTTTCTCTTTTAAATTTACACAAAAGACAACCAACTAAAACCGCACCACTACGGCTTATTCCTGGAATTAAAGCAATCATCTGTATAAAACCAATAAACAAAGCATTTTTATAAGTAATATCTTTATCTTCCTTTTCACCCTTTATATTTTTTACGAAAAACAAACTTATCGCCGTAATAAGAAACGTTATACCGAGCATTTTAATATTTAAGAGATTCTCTAATTGGTCTTTAAAAAGAATACCCGCTATTCCAACTGGAATACTACCAATAATAATTAAAAGACAATACTTGAAAGCCTCTTTCGTCACTTTGCGTTTCTCTTTTTTAAATAAAAAAGTAAAAAAAGATTGAATAAGTGTCATAATATCTTTCCAAAAGATAATAAAAATAGCTAGAAAAGAACCAAAATTAACAAAAATCTCAAAATTTAAATCATTCATCAAATCAGTATTAAATAAACTTTTAAACAAAAATAAATGACCACTAGATGAGATAGGTAAGGGTTCAGTAAAACCTTGTAAAATACCTAAAATAATGTAAATAATATATTTCATAAGCATCACCTATTTAATTATATAATAAATTTGAGAATTAAGAAATAAAATAGTACAAAGGAGTTAAGAATGAATATAATTGGAGTACTTTTAGGAATCTTTCTTTCCAGTGTAGGATTAATGTTTATTTTTCTTTACACAAATTTATTAACAATAGGGTATACTTTTTCAAATTTTGTTAAATTTATTAGTACAAGGTTTGAATGTGTCTTATTTTTTATTGGAATTTTTGTGATTTTGTTTTCTATGAAAGGGTGGATAAAACATGAATTACTATTACGACATCGTTCTTAATTTGAATGAAGAGCTGTATGAGTTTTATGAATGGGAAGAAAACGACTCCATTGATTTTATCAAAAAAATACCTTTATTTCGAGTCAGTACCAAAACCTTAAAAGATAATTTAAAATATCAAACCAAATTTAGTCAAACCATGATTGAACAAATAAAAAATAAAACCATTATTAAAAAAAATGAAAATTTAGAAAATATTTTTTTAATCTCGGATACCAAAAACGCTTTAGCCTTAGAAATTAATAATGAAGGTTTAGTCATAAACCGTAGTAAACTATTAGTTAGTGATGAAATGAACTTAATTGAAATGATTTATAGTTTAAAAGAAGTTAAAATCGAGTATGAAAAAATTAAAAAATACGAAGCAAGAAAAGAATTAAGACAGATAGAAAAAATAAAAAAATTAATAAAATGTGAAATCGATTTACTTTATCAAGAAAAAAATCGTAGTAAATTAAAATATTTATATTATGAATGGTTTAATACTGTTGAAAACAGTTTAGAAAAAATGTATGAAGAAATGAATACAGAATTAGAAAAGAATTTTAGTGAAAAATTAAACAACATTTACGATTTAATCAAACTCTCATATCATAAAATCAGTGGTTAATAAGGATGGATAAAATGAAAAAAATAGCACTTATCGTTATCACATTATTTTTTTTAGTAGGGTGTCGAAGTGATTTACCAAGCGACGTCGTTAAAAATTATTTTAGTTTGTATAAAAATCAAAATGAGAAAATATTAACAGAATTAGACGAGTTAATAAAAAATGAAGAATTATCGGAAGAACAAGGCAAAATCTATAAAGAAATGATGATCAAACAATATAAAGATTTAAACTTTGATATAACCTCTGAAACCTATAATGGTGATGAAGCCATCATTACAGCCAATATAGAAGTATACGATTTATACAAAAGTCAAAAAGAATCCGAAGACTACCGCAATACCCATCGAGAAGAATTTAATGATTACAACGATTATTTAAATTACAAATTAGATAAAATGAAAAAAAATACCGCTAAAGCCAACTATACCATTAATTTTAAAGTGAGAAGAAAAGAAAAAGAATGGGTTTTAGAGACGATACCTACTGAAGACTTAGAAAAAATACACGGCATATACAATTACGATAGAGATTAAAGATGTTTTTTCTAAAAAAGATGACAAATAAATAAAAATTCTTACTAAAAAATAAAAAAAATATGGTATGATTAGAATAGAGAAGGTGTAGTAATGAAAAACAAAACAAAAATAGTAAGTATGATTCTTTTTTTTATCATACTAATTTTAACAACAAAAAATGTTAACGCTGGTTTAAGTTATAACCAACCGATTTGTGGAGCAGAACTAACAGACAGTGCGGGTGGAAAATATCAAAATTGTACTTTTTCTATCTATATTTCTGATAAACCAATGGACCTAGCCAAAGTTACATTAAATTTTACTTTAAACAATATAACGATAAGAGATTTTAATATTGCTAGCAATTGGTCTTTAGAAAAAAAAGAAGGAAACAGTTATACTTTAGTTAATAATAGTGGACGTTTATCTACAGGAAGTCATAGTTTAGTTTCATTTAAATCTTATAAAATTGAAACAGCAAAAAATTGTAGTCTAACCGTAGCTTTAAATACAGAAATGGCTAAAAGAATATGTACATACTTTGAAGGAAGCTATTATGGAAAAAATGGAACAGTAGTCAGTTATTTAACCTATCAAAAAGAATGTCTTCCTCATTCTTGTGAAATCTTAAGTGATGGGACACATTACGGTATAGATGGAGACATAGTAAGTGAACTGGACTATCAAAAACAATGTGGAGAAAATTCTTGTAAAATCTTAAGTGATGGAACGCGCTATGGTAAAGAAGGAAATATTGTTGATGAATTAACTTATGAAAAAGAATGTCTTCCCCATACTTGTGAAATTCTAAGTGATGGAACGCATTATGGAAAAGCTGGAAATATAGTCGATGAATTAACGTATCAAAAAGAATGTTTAACTCATACATGTGAAATCTTAAGTGATGGAACGCGTTATGGTAAAAATGGAGAGATTGTAAGTGAACTTGATTATCAAAAACAATGTCTTCCCCATACATGCGAAATCTTAAGTGATGGAACGCGTTATGGCAAAAATGGAGAGATTGTAAGTGAACTTGATTATCAAAAACAATGTAATAAAAATGTTTGTGAAATTCTAAGCGATGGAACACGTTATGGTGCATCAGGAACCGTTGTGGATGAATTGACATTTCAAAAAGAGTGTATGAAACACACTTGTGAAATTCTAAGTGATGGAACACGTTATGGTAAAGATGGAAACATAGTTGATGAATTAACATATCAAAAAGAATGTAATAAAAACGTTTGTGCAATTTTGAGCGATGGAACCATTTATGGAAAAGATGGTCAAATAACCGATCGAACAACTTACGATTTAGAATGTGTTGATCACCAGTATTGTACTATTATAGATGGAATCTATTATGATAAAGATGGAAATAGAACCGATGAAATTAACTATCAAAAACAATGTGGAGACAATATCTGTAAACAAGTAGGAGACACTTATTTCGGACCAAATGGAACACCAATTACAGAAATTGAATATCAAATCAATTGTGGAAAAAATATCTGTAAACAAATTAATGATACTTATTTTGATAATAATGGAAACAGAACAACGAAAGAAAACTATTTAGCTATTTGTAAAAATGAAGTCGAAAATCCAAAAACTGGAGCAATTGTTCCGATACTGACCTTACTACTAGTTGGAGCTTTTGGATTTGGAATGTATAAAATAGCTCGAAAGAGAAATCGATTTATTTAGAATAAAAAAGCAATAGAAATATTGTTTTTTTGTGTCATTAAGCTTTATTAAAAGGAAATATCTGTTATAATAATTTTAGTAAGGAGAGTGCTTTATGTTTGAATACATGGGAGATCGAATATCAAATGCAATAAAAAATATACGTGGTTTAGGACGCATTACAGAGGAAAATATTGGAGAAGCATTAAGAGAAATTCGTATGGCTTTACTAGAAGCCGATGTAAACTATGTCGTCGTCAAAGAATTTATGAACCACATTAAAGAAAAAGCTTTAGGTTCTGAAGTAGCAAAGAGTTTGAAACCGGATGAATTATTTATAAAAATAGTAAAAGACGAACTAATTGCTCTTTTAGGAGGCGATTACGTACCTTTAGAAACAAGTAAAAAACCGACTATCGTTATGCTTGCTGGACTTCAAGGAAGTGGAAAAACCACCACAGCTGGAAAAATTGCTAACTTAGTTCGTAAAAAACACAATAAAAAACCCCTATTAGTCGCTTGTGACATTTATCGACCCGCAGCCATTAATCAGTTAATGACCATTGGAAAAAGCTTAAACATTGAAGTTTTTAGTGAAGGAACAGAAAATCCAGTTAAAATTAGTAGTGATGCAATAGACTACGCCAAAGAAAAAAATTACGATTATATTATTATTGATACTGCCGGTAGACTTCAAATTGATGAAAAATTAATGCAAGAACTAAAAGACATCGAAGAAAAAGTAAACCCTAATGAAATTCTTCTAGTCATTGATGCCATGATGGGACAGGATGCCATTCATGTCATAGAAGGCTTTAATCAGGCATTAAATTTAACAGGTACTGTCTTAACAAAATTAGATGGAAACACGAAAGGTGGAGTGGCTTTATCCATAAGACATTTGACTCATATTCCCATTAAATTTGTTGGAGACAGTGAAAAATTAGATGGTTTAAGTGAATTTTATCCAGAACGAATGGCAAATCGAATCTTGGACATGGGAGATATTTTATCTATCGCCGATAAAGTAGAAAGTGTTATCAGTGAAAGTGAAGCCTATGACACCGCTCGAAAAATGAAAAAAGGAACGTTTGATTTAGAAGATTTTCTAACCACATTCAAACAAATTAAAAAATTAGGACCACTAGAAAACGTTTTAAAAATGTTGCCTGGAGCTAGAAAAATGGGCTTAAACAATATCAACATTGATCCAAAAGATATGGCTCATATTGAAGCCATTATTCTATCGATGACCAAAGAAGAAAGACATCATCCAGAAATATTAAAAGCAACAAGAAAACAACGTATAGCTAAAGGAAGCGGAAGAAGTATTGAAGAAGTCAATCGCCTTCTAAAACAATTTGAAGAAATGAAAAAAATGATGAAAATGGTTAGCTCAGGAAATATGAAAATGCCATTTTAGAAAAGAGGGATTATGATTAACCTAAGAGAAATAATTAATCAAAATAAATTAGAAAATGTAAGTTTTTATGGTGAGGATAAAGCTAAAATTTTAGCTGACGAATCTACAAACAAGGAAGGCAACATCATATTAATTACGTCAACTTCTCCCACTAAATACGGAGAAGGAAAAACAACGCTAGCCATCAGCTTAAACGATGCCTTAAATAAATTAAATTACAAAAGCATTGTCGCCTTAAGAGAACCCTCATTAGGACCAGTTTTTGGAATAAAAGGGGGAGCTTGTGGAGGAGGAAAAGCGAAGATTGTGCCAGAAATGGACATTAATTTACATTTTACAGGAGACATTCACGCCATTACCACGGCCAATAACTTATTAAGTGCCATTATTGACAATCATATCTTTCAAGGAAATGAACTCGGTATTGATGAAATTACTCATGAAAGATGTATGGATTTAAACGATCGAAGCTTAAGAAATTTAACTATAAACGAAAAAGAAACGCATTTTAATATCAGCACCGCATCTGAAATGATGGCTATTTTAGGACTAGCTAAAAACGAGCAAGATTTAAAAAAGAGAGTAGGAAACATTTTAGTGGGGTACACCAAAGACAAAAAAGAAGTGTTAGCAAAAGATTTAAAATGTGTAAAGGCACTAATGCTTTTATTAAAAGAAGCAATAAAACCAAATTTAGTAAAATCATTAGAAAACAATTTAGCTTTAGTTCATGGAGGACCTTTTGCAAACATTGCTCATGGAACGTGTAGTGTTATTTCTTTAAAATACGCTTTAAATCACTTTCCTTTTACCATTGTTGAAGCTGGTTTTGGTAGCGATATGGGAGGAGTAAAATTTTTTGATATCGTTTCAAGAACCAATCAAGAATTAACTCCAAAAGTAGTGGTAATTAATACCACTTTACAAAGCTTATATTATAATGGAGAAATGAGTTTAGAAAAAGGAATCAGTAACCTAGATTACCATATTGATAACATGCAAAAGTATTGTGAAAATCTAGTCGTCGTTTTAAATAAACACGAAGAAGATAAAAAAGAAGAGATTGAATTTGTAAAAGAACATGTTTTAAAAAGAAAGCTATTATTTTCAGTAAGTGAAGGTTATTTAAAGGGGAGTGAAGGCTCATTAGACCTAGCTAAAATCGTTGTAAACTTAGCTGAAAAAGAAAGAAAAGAAACCCAGTATACTTATGAATTAGAAGAAACTTTAGAAGAAAAAATAAATAAATTTTGTCAAAAAAATTATGGAGCCCAACAAATCAATTATACTGAAAAAGCTAGAAAAAAATTAGAACTAATTAAAGATAAATTGCCCATTTGTGTTGCTAAAACCCAGTACTCAATCACCGATGATGCAAAAAAGTTAGGTTACCCTAAAGCATTTACAATGACCGTAAGTGATATAAAACTTTTTAAAGGAGCAGGCTTTATTACGGTTTATTTTGGCTCAATCTTAACTATGCCTGGTTTAAGTAAAGAAGCAAATTATTTAAAAATGGAAGAAGAACTTTTTTAAGAAAGTTTTTTTAATAGAATCATTACAAAACGTTTTTAACAAAAGAATATTTAACAAGAACGAAAAAATAAAAAAGATTTAGTTTTCTATCCTAAACAACATTTTCTTTTTATCATAAAATAAATTAGAAAGGAAATGGTATTATGAATTTTAACCGTTGTATGGATACAGCGAATTTTCCAGAAGCAACAGATATGAATATCAATGAAATGAATATAAATATGAGTTCTGGAATGAATATGGGAATGGAATCTTGTGGATGCATGCCTCAAAATTCATGTTGTGGAATGCCTCAAAATATGATGTGTCCTCCAGTAATGGAATGCCCACAAGTAAGATGTTGTCATCGTGTCATTAATTATGAAGTACCACATATTATTCCATGTCATACTAAAATGATTAATCATCATGTTTACAGACACACATATAAACCTTGTTTTAGTTATTCTGAAGAAAACGAATCAAGTGAAATCTATGGTCCTAATTGCTGTTAAAAATCTCGTAGTGAGATTTTTTTCATTAAAATTTAATTTTGTGTTATAATAATTTATATGGTGGTAATAATGAAGAAAAATGGGTATACAATACCAGAATTAATGATAGTTATAGTGGTTATGGGATTAATCGCTATCGTTGTAATTAACAAAGCAAGTTTTGCTTTTACAGATCCAAATGAGACAAGTAGTCAAACCGATGAAATGATTTTGAAAAAAAGTGCCATGGCTTATGGAAGAAAACAAATTGAAAGTTTAAAAATAGAAGATCAATACATTTCGGGAAAAGATTTAATTGATAACGATTATTTAATTGATTCAGAAAATAAATTTTCAAATGTTAAAATAAAATTAAGTTATAATGCAGTAGAGGATAATATTTCAGTTGAAATATTAGAGTAAAAAATGGCAATAACTAAAACCAATTTTATGAATTTTACAAGATGTCGAAGATATGCAAGCTTAGATGAAATTAAAAACAACCGCTTAGAGGCCGACATTAGTTATAAGGAGTACAAGAATCAAGAATTAGAAGACCAATTGGAAGAAATGGTTGATTCAATGTATGAAATAGATGAAGAAACAGGGGCTGAAATCGATCATGTAGAGGTTGTAAATCGTCAACTAGAAGCCATGATGGACTATTATAAAATTGTTGAAGAAGAAGCTGGAAGAATTAGCGAAAAAACATTTGGGGGCAAATCTGTCTATGCTGAAAAAACCAAAGACCAAGAGTGCTTTGATTTTTCTTTAAATGGAATAAAATACATGTGTTATGTGGACATTTATAATGAAAGTGAAAATAGCGTAAACATTATAGAAGTTAAAGCTACAACCAGTAAAAAATACATGGACTTAAAAGCTGGGCATAAAAAATGTGATAAATTTTCAATCTTTGAACGAATCAACAACATCAACTATTTAAAAGGGGAGCTAAAAGACTATAATATTGAATCAGAAATGCCTTTAGAAAAATACCAAGCCCATTACGAAAAATTATTCGATCGTTATAAACTGGGAAAATACATTTATGACTTAGCGATTCAAAGATACATCATTGAACACGAACATTTAAGCACACATACCGAAAAACAATTAATAAATTATCGTTATTATTTGGGTGTTTTAAATGCCGACTATATTTACGATGGAACAAAAGAAAATGGAAAAATGATTTATAACCCAGATGAAAATGGAAACGAACTGATTACTTATTTTGATATGACAGAAGTGACAAAGGTGCTTCAAAAATACGTGGACGCAGATCGAGAAAAATTAGAAAGATATTTAGAAGAATTGGATGCTTCGCCTTGTCCTTTAAGTGTCGCTTGTGAAAATAAAAAACAAAGTTGTTGTAAATTTTTTAAACCCATTTGTGGAAGTAAAATTCCAATCAAAAATTCAAGTTTAAATTATATTTATAGTGGACATGGCTTTAAAAAAGAAGATGGAAGTAAAATAAAAGGATTAGAATTAATAAACGAAGGGTACATAAACATGCTAGATATTCCAGAAGCTTGGATTGAAAAAAACTATCATCGAATTCAAAGAGAATGTTTGGAATTTGATAAAGAGTATGTAGATAAAGAGAAAATAGCCATAGGCTTAAAACAATTAAAATACCCGATTTATCATTTAGATTTTGAAACCATGCCTTGTCCTGTACCTCGATTTAGAGGAGAGTGGCCTTACATTCAATCACCGTTCGAATTTAGTTTACATATTGAGAATGAACCAGGAGTGTGTGATAAATACAAAGATAACGTCGTCTTTCTTGCTAAAACTCATGAAGATGAAAGAGAAGAAATGATTAAGTTGATGTTAAAATATATGAATCCAAATGAAGGCACGTTATTTGCTCAAAATGTTCCTTTTGAAAAAGGAAGAATAAAAGAGCTCGCTGGAATGTTTCCCAAGTATCATGACGATTTAATGAAACTCTATGATCGTGGATTTGATCTACTTTGGCTTGTTAATACCAATTCTAAAATGTATATGGATTTAGGTTTTGATGAAGAAAGAAGTAAAACATTTAATTATTATAATAAAAAATTATCAGGATCTTTTTCTATCAAAAAAACACTTCCAGTATTTAGTAATCTAAGCTATGCTAATTTAGTAGTGAAAAATGGAACAGAAGCTATAGTAGAATACGCCAATTACAATAAAATGAGTAAAGAGGAATACGATTTAAAATATCAAGCGCTCATTACTTATTGTCAACAAGATACCTGGGCCATGGTAGAAATTTTAAACGCGTTAAGAGAACTTGTAAAAAAAATGTAAAAAAATGTCGTTTTTGTTGTCAAATTTACACAATATTTTGTATGATAGTATTGTAAGGACGTGATATTATGTTATACCCATCTATTGACCGACTTTTAAATATTGTAGATTCAAAATATAAACTTGTGCATGTTGCTTCTATAAGAAGTAAACAAATGAGTGAAAAAAATCATTATCAATTAAAAGAAAATGAATATTACAATAAAAGAGAGTTAGGAAGAGCTTTAGAGGAAGTAGAAAAAGGACTTATAACTTTAAAAGAAAAATAAAACCAAAAAATACTTGATTATTAATTTCCTATGTGATATTATAATCTTGTTCTTATGGGGAATTAGCTCAGCTGGCTAGAGCACCACGTTTGCACCGTGGGGGTCAAGGGTTCGAATCCCTTATTCTCCACCATTTAGAATTTATCCCAGTAAATACTGGTTTTTTTAATGCAATATTTACTTTTACGTAACATTTTTCCTTTCAATTTAAAATATTTTTTGCTTTATCATTACTTTCTGTTTCATAAAGATGTGCGTAAGTTCTTTTTATAACTTCAATTGTGTCGCCTAAACGCTGAGCAATAATACTATATATTTCTTCTAGTGGTAAACCTTTTTTTAATCCTTCTTCTAATAAATAAGAAGCATGCGAATGTCTACCAAATTCATGATGTGTTAAACGATTGATTTCTATATTGGGATATTTTTCTTCTAATTTATCATAATAATATCTTAACTTATCTTCTATTCGATTTTTATAAGTATTATATGGTCCACCAAATAAAAAACATTTACCATTATAACCATCCATTTGTTTATAAAAGCTGATCAGTTCTTCAACATAATGCTTACTTTGCTTTGCTAATAAATTTTTCTTATTTTCCCATTTTTGATAGGATCGATTGTTTCTCCGCCATCTTTATTTTTAGAGAAGGTTTTATCAAATGTTATTGAATCACTTTTTAAAAATACATCTTCAATTCTTATAGCTCTTTGTTCTCCCATACGCGGTCCATGCCAGAAAGAAAGTTAAATAATTTGTACCAAAAAGGTCATCAACTACGCTCATAAATAAGTTAAATTGTTCTTCAGTTTGAAATCTTATTTTTTTTACTTGATTCTTATTCTCATTTGGATTTTTAAAATTTCCGATTACTTGTGAATAGTTAAGTTCAATTAATCCATTTTTAAATAAATATTGCATAAATTCTGTTAAACAACTATGTGCTTTATTTTTGGTTTGAATAGAGTAGGGAGCACCTGTTCTAGTATTCAACTTCTTGTTCATTCTTTCATGCCACATTTGAGTGAGTTTTAAAGCTATGTCTTGTGGAATGATATTTCCAAATGTGTCAACAATATGGCTATTCCATGCTTTTTTATATGCATAAATGGTACCTTGTTTAACAAAATCAATATGATATTCAAGAAAGTCGTAAAAGTATTCATTCAATATCTTATCAGTTTTATCATCTATAACCTCATTTATTTGTATTTTAGCACGTATACTATGCGTTTTAATGTATTTATAGGGTCATTTAAAAATATTCGTTCTTGCTCTTCATCTTCACGTTTTAGAGCAAATAGTTTAGATTTATATAATTTATTTTTATTATTTAAAATATATCTAGTAGCAAAGTACCAAGTCATAGTTCCGCCTCTTGTTTCTTTGTTCCATTCGTCTTTAGTTTTCGCGATTTGTATTTTATTTCCGTTTTCATCTTTTATAGTTTTATATTTCTTTATTTGTATTACTGACATAATTAGTCGCTCCAATTCTTTACTTTATTTTTTGATTTTGTTATAATTGGAGTATAGAAAAAGTAATTCTATCTTGTCGGATATTTTATTTTTTCTTAATGGGGTTCTATACTCCGTGTGCCTACTGTTACAGCAGTAGGTATTTTTTTATTTGTGTTTTATGATGTGTTGGACTTAGAGCAAGTCTTTCATTTTTGCTATTTATTTTGTATTTAATATTTTATCATTATTTTCCTTTTAATTTTGATTTATTGATTATCTAAAATGTCTTCAACTACACCTTTTAAATTTTCAATAAGTGGTTTTAACATATCTTTTCCAGTTTTGTAAGAAACTAGTAATCCTGGTCTAACATGATAACTCCATTATTTCTTCGAAGTCCAATTCTTATATACATTTGTCCAACACCTAAGTATTTTGCTGCTATTGATACAGGAACATTATCATATTTTAGAATTTCTTCATCTGTTATTTTCATGTTCTTGGTTTTCCTTTACATCATTATTTAATCCCATTGCTTCATTAAAATATCATTTGGGAACTTTTCCTCGTATAGAAATTGACTCGGGGTATTTCTTTTTATATTGTTTTTAGTTTTTTAATTATTTCATAAGCTTTACTCTGGCTACAACCAGTTAGTTCTATTATATCTTCAAAATTGTAATATTTCATAAGTTTCCTCTTTTCAAATGAATTTTATATTTTATTTTCCAACAGTTACATTTTCATCTATTAAAGTAAGTGTATTAACAGAATTTTTATTGTATAAATTATATGTGATAATAATATTTTCTCGTTCTGCAATTATTTCTACCATTGTTTTATAAAAATTTTTTATTAAATCTGGATATTTTTTAAAACATTCTTCTGCCGTCATAGCAATACCATCTTTTACAAAACATTTTTTGTATTCTTTATTTGTTGTGTTCATATTTTTTCTCTTTCTTTATTTTTTTTATTATAAAATTTTCTATATTTAACATTTGTATAATAAAGTAATCTTTTTATGTATTATTTTTTGGAATTTATTCATAATATAAAATGATAGTGTCTAAGTATCCCGCGTGGACTTAGAACTTTTTTATATCTCTCCAGTTTTTTGGAAAGTTCATTTTTGATAAAATTACATCTATTTTTATAACAACTAATTTCTTTTCTAGACTTTTAATTCTACCATAAATTTTGTTATACAATCTTCTAAAGTCTGTTTCTGATAGCATAATTTTTAAAGCAATAATAAGCGCAAATAAATCGTTCTTTCCATGAGTGTACATTGTACCAGTTTTTCCAATATTTAAAATTATATGATATTGGTTATCAGGAATATATAAAAATTTAGGGAGAGTAGCATTATAAATCCGGTCATCATGTGCACATAAATTTCTAAAATAAGATAATAATTTAGTGTATTGCACTAGTTCATTTTCAGTTATATTAAAATTTTTAGAAATTTCTATTCTTTCATTCTGTTTCATTAATTCTAAAAACTTGCTTAGTTTACCAAAGGAAAGAATATTTACTAGTACCCAAGGTGGTACAAAGCCATATTCTATCATGTAATGTTTAATGTATTCTTTAGAATTTATAGTATTTGCAATTTCTTTATTAATTGAACTAATTAAATTTTGAATATCTTTAATCCTGTTTTGCTTTGTTTCTAGATTGACATTAACAGAAGAGAAATCTTCAAAGTTACTTAGTTTTAAATAATTATCATTTCCATGATATTTTGAAAAATAATATGCGATTAAAGAACGGAGATTGTTTTCTACTTTTAAAATATGTTCAAGTAAAATATCCTTAATGGATTTATCAAAGTCGTATAATGCAAATATTTCCTCAAAAGTAGCTTGATTTATAAAATTGTCCTTTGTTCCAGCAGTAATAAAAGGTTCCTTATAACCATTTATAATATTATAGTAATTATTGTTTAATAGTAATTTATTTGCAAGGACTTCATCGTTGAATTGAAGTCCACGATTTTTTAATAAATCAATTTGTTCATTTATAGTTTTAAATTCTTTCATAATAAATAAAAAAGTCTTCAGTCCACACGGGATACTGAAGCACATCACAATTACATTCTAAATGCTAAAAGTGATAATGTCAATACCCATTTTACCTTTTTATGTACACCTCATTTCATAATTTATATTTATTTTCGCGTTTGTTAGTTTATATAAATTTATATTTTCCACTTTTTTTCATTTGTTCAATTTGCTCATTAGTCAAGAAATATTTTTCTTTTTCTTCTTTCGGTATATCCAATTTGTTCACTGCTTCGTTAAAAATATCATAGAAGTGGATAAGATTATTTCTTAATACATTTATATCTTTTAGTTCTTCGCTTTCTATAATTGTTATTTTTGGTTTTTCTGCATTATGTTATGATTTATCATTTTCTTTATTGCTATCTTCAATAATTTGTTTTCGCTCTTTTCTTTTATCTTCTATCATTTTTTTTATATCTTTTTGTTCTTCTTCAGAAAATAAGTTTTTTACATTTTCAAATAATATTTCCATTTCATCAAAAATAGTATAATCATTATGAGGTAAATCATTATCACGTAAAAAATTATTATAACTTAAGCCAATCAAAAATTCTGTCATTGCTTCTGCAAAGTTTTCATTATTCTCTGAGGAAACTAATTTGTTTGATAAAATATTAGTTTTTATGTTAATTTCTTTAAATAATATCTTAGAGTCTAAATTTAATGCTTGACATATATCAAAAAAAGTATCAGTTTTTAATCTTGCTTTGCCATTTTCATACTTATATAAAGATTGTCTAGAGATTTTTCCTTTCATTTTTTTTACAACTTCTTCTAAACTTAACCCTTTTTGGGTTCTGTAATATTTTAAAGTTTGTCCAGAAACTGTATTAAAAATATCATCCATATTAGGTATATCTTTTTTCAAAAATATTTCTCCTTTCTAAGTACATTATAATTCAAAAAAAGTAAAAACTCAACAAAAATGTTAATTTTTTAGTTGACATAGATAAGCTAGAATGATAAATTTGAATTGTGAACTAAAAGGTTTGCAACAGAGAGGAGAATCAAATATGGCTAGAAGACATAACAAATCATATTTTTATCCAAAATTAAAAGGTAAAAGATGTGAGTTAGGTTATTCATTAGATGATCTATATGATTTAATTTATTCTTGGAGAGATTTTCCTTTACCTAATGATATTCAAGAAAACGAATATCAAATAGATTCATTGAAATTTAGTGAGGATGAAAAAAACACTTTAAAAAGATAAAGAAAAGAGGTAAAAAATGAAATTAAAAGTATTAGTAGACAACAATACTTTCATAGATGAGTATTATTTTGGAGAGCCCGCAGTCAGCTATTATATTGAAGACGAAGAAGAAAAAATAATATTTGATACAGGATATTCAGAATTATTTTTAAAAAATGCCAAAAAAATGGACATGGATTTAAGCAAAATAAGCAAATTAATTATTTCTCATGGTCACAATGACCACACAGGAGGACTAAAAGATTTTTTTAAAGAAGAGAGAACAGTTGAACTCATTGCACATCCAAATTGCTTTGACTATAAAGAAGATAAAACAGGTTTAGATATAGGAAGTCCTTTAAAAAAAGAAGAACTATCTAAAAAATGTCATTTAACTTTATCTAAAGAGCCATTAAAAATAAGTAAGCATCTAACATTTTTAGGAGAAATTCCTTCATCCAATAACTTTGAAAACTGACACATAATAGGGAAAACAATCCAAAATAATCAAGAAATTGAAGATACTTTAATGGATGATTCCGCTCTTGTTTACAAAGGAAATAAAGGGTTATTTATTATAACTGGGTGTTCGCACAGTGGGATTTGTAATATAATCGATTACGCTAAAAAAGTGTGTCAAGAAAAAAGAGTATATGGAGTCATAGGAGATTTTCATTTATTTGAAAAAAATGAACGTTTAGAAAAAACAATCCAATACTTAAAATAAAATTATTATACCCTTGTCATTGTGTATCCCTTCAAGCTAAAATTGAAATGGGTAAGAGATTAAACATAAATGAAGTCGGAGTCGGATTAGAAATAAACCTATAAAAAAGGTAAAAAAATTAATTCGCTAATACAAAGTTGAACTATAAAAAATTATAGATGTAAAAAATAAATCATTTTAAAAATATGAAAAATTTTTGTTGAAGAATCAAGGTGTAAAAAGAGGATAGAAAAAATAAAAAAATAGTGTATAATAGTAAAAGAGGAAAAGAAGAATGAGTAATAAAGAGCAATTTTGTTTGTTAGTAGGGGGCTATTTTGGCATCACAGAAATGGATGAGTATCAATTAAAAGAATACGTACTAAAAGAAATAGAAGAATACATCATTAAATTTTTAAAAAATAACCCAATTCCTGATTTCGATTACTTAAAAAAAGCCGAAGAGATAAACAACACTGTATCTTTAAAACGTAAGTTACAAGACAGTTTGCTTGTATTAAATAAAATAAAAGGTAAACTGGAATTAAAACTATTGATTAAACAAAAAATAAATGAATTAAAATGATTTTTTTTATTACCCCATAGCCAAGTGGTAAGGCATCGGATTCTGACTCCGACATTCCGCAGGTTCGAATCCTGCTGGGGTAGCCAATAGATATTTAAGCCTTCATAGGCTTTTTTTAAAAGGAGAAATATGATTTTATATATAAGTGGTAGAACTGATATTGTTGCCTTTTATACACCATGGTTTATCCAACGCTACAAAGAAGGATTTGTTGACGTTCGAAACCCTGTTGTACCAAAAAAAATAAGTCGAATTGATTTTGATGATGTAGACATGATGGTTTTTTGTACTAAAAATCCTTTACCCATTATTCCATTTTTAGATGAGATAAAACAACCCATAATTTTTCAAATCACGCTTACCCCTTACCAAAAAGACATCGAGCCTCATGTAATTGAAAAAGAAAAAGTAATAAAAGCGATAAAAGAAATCTCCAAAAAAATAGGGAAAGAAAATGTGTACGTTCGATACGACCCCATTTTATTAAATCAAAAATATACAATAGCGTATCATCAAAAAGCATTTTTAAAACTTTGTACCTTACTTCATAATGAGATTGCGGGGATCATTATCTCCTTTGTGGATAGGTATAAAAATGTATTAAATCATGCAAAAGATTTAAATTTAAAAGAATTAAACAAAGAAGACTATGAAAAATTAGGAAAAAGTTTAGGAGAAATTGGAAAAAAATACAATGTCGCCATTCAAACTTGTTTTGAACAAGTGGATTTAACAAAATATCATATAGAAAATAAACCCTGTGTGAGTAAAGAACTTGCCTTACTAAAAACGGGAAAAAAATACAAGCTTTGGAAAGCCAGAAATTGCGGTTGTGTAGAAATGGTCGATATTGGAGCTTATAACACTTGTAGTCATTTATGTAAATATTGTTATGCCAATTACAAAGAGAAAGAAGTGTTAAACAATCAAACAAAGCATGACCCAAATTCGAGTTTGTTAATTGGCGAAATTCTGGAGGGGGATCAAATCTTACCTCGAAAAAATAAATAAAATTGATGAGTTTTTCTTGTAAATTAATCTTAATTTTGCTATTATCAATATAGGATAGGAGACTTGAAATGGAAAATAATAATTTAGACCCAATTTTGCAAAACATAGAGGCAATAGATAAAATAATAATTGGAAGTGTCAATAATATTATTAGGGAACTAGCTTTAGATCCAGATAATGAATTTTTAAAACGAATAGCTAATGAATTATTAGATGCACGACTACTTTTAGCAAATAATGCTGTACAAACAGTAACTTGCGTTACCCCTAAAGATAAAGGAAAAATAAAATTTTATCGTGATCAATTTAAAATGAAAAATGAAGAAAATAAAAATAAAGGTAAAGAAATGGACGAGAGTGAAAGAATACGTAGTGTTTTTTAACTCTTTTTTTTGTCATTTAAAAGTCACAATAGAAGAATATACTGAAAATGAAAGGAAGAAAAATATGGAAATATTAAAAGTAGAAAATTTAACTAAAACCTATGGAAAAGGCGAAACCAAAGTTAACGCTTTAGAAAACATCAGTTTTAGCGTTGAAAAAGGCGAATTTGTGGCCATCGTTGGTGCCAGCGGAAGTGGAAAATCGACGCTTCTACATTTACTTGGAGGAGTCGACCGTCCAACGAGTGGAAAAGTATACATTGACAACAAAGACATCTATTCTTTAAACGACGACAACTTAGCGATTTTTAGAAGAAGACAAATTGGCATTATTTATCAATTTTATAACTTAATTCCAATATTGAATGTTAAGGAGAACATTTTACTTCCATGTAATCTTGATGGAAAAAATGTAAGCAAAGAAAGATTAGAAGAAGTATTAGAGGTCTTAAACTTAAAAGAAAGAGAAAATCACTTGCCAAATGAACTATCAGGAGGACAGCAACAAAGAGTGAGTATCGGAAGAGCCATCATTAATCATCCAGCGATTGTTCTAGCGGATGAACCAACTGGAAACCTAGACTCTAAAGCCAGTGAAGAAATTGTAACCCTTTTAAAAATGTCAAATAAAAAATACAAACAAACTGTAATTATAATCACCCATGATTTAGAAATTGCTTCTCGCGCAGATCGTGTTATCACAATTGATGATGGAAAAATTATAAAGGATGAAAGAAACGAATGAATGTTTTAAAAAAGTTAACCAAAAAGAATTTGACATTAAATAAAAAGCGAACCATTGTAACCATCATTGGAATTATGCTATCAACGGCCTTAATTGTCTGTGTATCGGGTTTGGTTGGAAGCTTTCAAAAAACGTTAGTGAATGAAGCTATTGATAGTAATGGAAATTATCATGCTTTGATAAAAGACATGAATAAAGAAGAAGCTGAAAGTTTAAAAGACAATCGTAACATTAAAGATTTATACACAATGAGTAATTTAGGCTATGCTAAAATAGACTCTAAAAATGAAAATAAACCTTTCTTATTTATAAAAAGTTACGATGACTCAGCATTAAAAAACATGGCTATAAAATTAACTAGCGGAAGACTACCCACAAATGATTCAGAACTGATTATTAGCAATCACTTTTTAAATGATACAGGTCTAGACTTAAAAATGAACGACACCATTACGTTAGACATCGGTAATCGTTACATCATGGAAAAGGGTAAAAAATACTATTTAAATCAAAAAAATCCATACAGTACACAAGAAAATGCTGAAACCGAATTTGATGAAGCAGAATACACCTATGAAAAAGAAGAATTTGAAAAAGTAAGAACGAAAACGTACACCATTGTAGGTATTATGAAAAGACCAAATTACAGTGTGGAAGGGTATTCCGCACCAGGGTATACTTGTATTACGTATTTAAATGAAAATATTGATAAAAAAGATATAGCCATTCTTTATAAAAATGCCAAAGATTATGATGACAAAACCATCGAAATTGCTAAAGACATATATGAATATAGCTACAATTCTGAACTATTAAGATGGCTCGGTGTCACAGATAGCATGGCAATGGGGGCTTTACGAGCTGTTGAAGCCATTGTAATTGGTATAATCATTATTTCAAGCGTTTTTGTAATACGAAACAGTTTTGCTATTTCCATTACAGAAAAGAAAAAAGCCTATGGGATGTTTAAAAGTGTTGGAGCAACAAGCAAACAAATTAAGAAAAATGTTTTATATGAAGGATTAATATTAGGCATTTTCGCTATCCCAATCGGAATTCTAGCGGGAACATTAGCCACCTTTCTTTTATGTGTTACCTTAAATCTCATCCTAGGCGATTTATTAGAAGAAATCAAATTTGCTTTTAATGTACCAATAACAGGAATCCTTTTATCAACCGCACTAGCAAGTTTAACGATTTACTTATCCGTGATATTTACCGCCAAAAAAGCGGGGAAAATTTCCCCAATCAATGCCATTAGAGGAAACGATGACATTAAAATAAAAAATAAAAAATTAAAAACACCAAAAATTATTCATAAAATATTTAAAACAGGGGGAGTCATTGCATACAAAAATTTAAAAAGAAACAAAAAGAAATATCGTACAACCGTTATATCAATTGTAGTCAGCGTCTTCGTCTTCATTTCTTTATCCTCATTTATTGATATGGCCTTTAAAGCAGCTGGAATGTATTACAAAGACTTAAGTTATAACCTAGAAATAAGTCCTAATGTCGATTTAGAGGCTGAAGAACAAGAAGAACTTTTAACACAAGTAAGTAAAGATTCATTAATAACACGATTTAGCATTCAAAAACAAGCCCACTTTACCTTTAAAAGCGAAGAATATTTAAGTGATTTTGGTAAAAATATAAAAGAAGTTTATCAATACGAAGACAACGATTTAGCACCAAACATTATAAGTGTAGGACAAGAAGAATTTAATCGTTTATTAGAAGCCAATCATTTGAATGTAGCTGAAAATCAAGACAAAGGATTACTACTAGATGAATACCAAGACTACATTAATGAAAAACTTCATTCTGGTGATCTATACGACATAAAAAATAAAACTAAAATTACAGGTCAAGTTCATGAATACAATTCCAAAGACGGAAAAATAGAAAATCAAAAAGAAATTTCAATTGAAATCATTAATATTACAAAAAAACCTATGGGACTAGAGAATATTTACTATACGGGAGGATATTTGGTTGTAAGTGATGACTATTTTAATAAAAATTTTACAAGTCAATACATAAGAATGTTTGTTAAAAGTGAAGATGCCAAAAAATTAGAAAAAAATATCGAAGAAATGACAAAAGAAAATACAGTGTTTAAAAAATTAAGTGTCTATAATCTAGAAGAACAAATTAAACAAGAAAAATCAATGATTTTAATTATTTCTATCTTTCTTTATGGCTTCATCACAGTCATCACTTTAATTGGTATAACCAATATCTTTAACACTATTACGACCAATATGAATTTAAGAAGCAAAGAATTTGCGATGTTAAAAAGTATTGGAATGACTAAAAAAGAATTTAACAAAATGATTCGATTAGAAAGTATTTTCTATGGAAGTAAAGCCTTATTTTTTGGAATCCCTTTAGGATTAATCGGTTCATATCTTATCTACAAAGCCTTTAATGATGGATTAGCATTCGGTTACATCTTCCCATTAAAAGCCATTCTTCTAGCCATTTTATTTGTACTAGTTATCATTGGAATAATTATGAAATATTCTTTGAAGAAGATAAATAAACAAAACATTATCGAAACCATCAGAAACGATAATATTTAAAAAAGGAAGGTCTATTTCCTTTTTTCTTGTTAAAAAATGGTAAGTGATATATAATTGAATTACAAATAAGGTAAAACGCTTTATTTGGTTATAGAAAAGTCTTAAGAAAGGAAAGAAGAAAATGAGGAAATTTAAAAAGACGAATGGGGGGGGGGTT
>CAJTUR010000010.1:0-82 GCA_910579535.1 uncultured Bacilli bacterium | reverse complement strand
TCATAGGGCTACTTTTAATAATAGGAAGTATCACTCTATTTAAAACCTATGCTTTTTTTGAAGAAAAGCAAGAATTTAATGT
>CAJTUR010000009.1 GCA_910579535.1 uncultured Bacilli bacterium | reverse complement strand
TCTGGTACACTAGTAACTAATGGTAAGATGGTCAAACATGGTTCAGGACATCTTAGATATGCATTTATGAATACTGCAATGATTATTCTAAGATATTCACCTCAGTTTTATGATTATTACCTTAAGAAACGTTCTGAAGGTAAATGTCATAGAGTTGCTTTATCTCATGTTTGTAAAAAACTGGTTAGAGTTATTTATTGTTTAGAAAAAAACAACATTGATTTTGATCCGTCTTTATTGAAATAAATTTGCTATTTGCTATTTTTTCAAAATTTCACTTTTGTGAAATCTTTTTGGCATGGGTTTCTTTCCAATTTATAACAAACTATCAAATAAGTACTTGACTTCTAATAGTTAGTCATTTCTAACTTGCGAAGACTTGATTTTTCTTTTGTTTCATAATCTTTATCAATGAAACAATTTAAAATAGAACAATAATAATTCCAGTCCACCAACTTATATCTCTTAGAACTTATTTTTGAAATAAATTTTTCTTTTAAACAACCTAAAATGTTTTTCTCTTCTTCTGTAAAAGAAGTTGTAAGTAAACCTTTTTTTATTAATTGCAATCCTTTTTTTACTTTCTTACTTTTTTCATAATAAGCAATTTGCAAAATCATTTTTTCAAAATCGTCCATTTCTAATGATTCAAGTTCTTCAAAAGAAAGAGCATCAAAATAAATTTTAGTAAGAAAACCATTGTTTTTAGATTGTTCTTGTCTCAAATATTCTAAAGCTTGTTTTTTGCGTTCAATAAAAAACGGTTCTTTTTTCCATATTTTTAAATTTTCTGTACAAACTTGAACCACTTCTTGATATTTTTTTAATTCAAGTAAAATCATAATTCTTTGTGTCTCCAAAACCTGATTCGGTTCAAAAAAGCGATACTCATAATAAATCAAGGCTTCCTCATATTTTTCATCAGAGACCAATGTTTTAATAATATGACTGATGGCCGTATCACGTGATTTTAAGAAACACTCATCCTTCCAAGTTGAATAAGCCGATAAAGCCTCCTCTACTATTTCTTCATAACGTTTCAAAATAAATAATAAATAGATCTTTTTTTGCCAAAAATCTTTGTATACACCACATAATTCATCTGTAAAATACTCGATTTCTTCTGAAATCTTTCCATCTGTTTCTAACGCTTTGACAATGCTTATTACAACCTCTTTATCGTCTGTTCCAGAAAAATTACTTTTAAATAATGCTAAAGCCTTTGGAAAATCTCCTCGTTCATTCAACTCTCTGACTAAATGACCAACAGCAACATTTTTGGAATAGTAAAATAATCATCTTTCCACATACCATTTGCAATAGAACATTCTTTTATTATTTCTTCATATTTTTTTAATAGAAACAATAGAGTAATTTTTTTCTTTTCAATAAAGACATTACTTTTTTTTGTAAGAGGTGGACATAAAGCTAAAGCTTCACTAAATTGATTTAATCTTATATAAACCGTTATTTTTTGCCCTAATAAAACCGAATCTTTAAAACAAATTTCACTCGAAAGATATTGTAAAGCTTTCTCATAATTTTTTTCTTTAATATACTTTTTCACAAGATGACTAATGGCCGTATTTTTTGATTTTAAAAAATGTTCTTCAGGCCAAATAGCATAGGCTTTTTCACATTCAGTTATAATCTCTAAATGCTTTGCAAGATTAAATAAAATATGAATTTTAAGTATAACTATTTTTTTATTAGTTTGACCTAAATAAGAAGTGCATAAAGCTAAAGCTTCTTCATAATTTTTATTATCAACCAAATTTTTAATGCAATCTATACTTACATTTATTTCTAATGGTGTGTCCATTTTATTCCCATCCATAAATTTCACCAACTTAATTTTCTATTATAACAAAACGCTTAAGATTGTAAAGAACTTTCCCCAGTTTGATAATCAATTTTCACTCCATTTTCTGAATTAAAAATATAAACATGAAACGAAAGACTTTTTCCCTTATCTTTTAAAGAAGCCGCTTCTAATTCTATACCTCGTGCAATCAATTCTTTTTCTTTAAAAATAGGAGTCACACGATATAAAACTTTATCATGACTCTCTTTAATGTAATTCGCAACTTGATTTTCAAATGGAAGCATTTTTTTAGTATTGGTGGTTCTAGTACAAGTAATCAAATTTTTAGGATTAGCATTTTGTCCTGTTAATTGATACCCAATTAAGTGACAGCGATTGTATAAATACTTTCCATCAATAAAATCATATTTAATCGTATGCCACCCACTCGGTTTAACAGAGCCAATACTTTCTCTTTCTTGTGTTGGCATCATGCCCTCATCAATTAAAGCCATCGCATAACCGCATCTTTCTAAAACATCTAAATCACTATAATACTCATAGCTAGTACTTACAAAGTCTTCCTCTTTAAAATGAGGAACATTGTTATTTAATACCACATAATCGCTTCCCAAATCCTCAGGTATATCCATAATTGAATCATAACTTTTAAGATGAAAAGCTTTAGATAATAAAGGTGTACTTTCGATTACACCATGAATCAAAACTCCAATTAAAGCTAAAACAACAATTAAAAGCTGTTTATTTTTATTTTCTTTTTTTCTTCTTCTCTTTTTCATAACGACAAACCTATCTTCTCCATTTCTCATTAGAATAATAAAAATCATCTAATAAAAAAAATACATTATTCTTTTCTATAGTTCTTAAATAAGCATTAAATTCTAAATCGCTTACTCTTTGATACCCTTTTTCTAATAATTCGGCAAATACGCTTGCATCTTTATTTGAAAACTGTGAATAAGTAAGATCAGCTAAAAGATACCCCCCCCCCATTACTAATGAAGGAAGCAAAACAAAAACATGTTCATAAGCTTGGCCAAAGTCTTTAGTATTAACAAGTCGAGCACTAAGATGGTCTTCTCTTAAATGCTTATACAAAGTACCATTATAAAATTTACACATTCTTTCTTTCCCTTTAATAGAAACTTCTCCTTCATGATTAACAATTCCACAAAACAAAACAAAATGTTTTAATTCTTCATTCGTTTTTTGAATCGCAAGAGTTAACTTTTCTTCTATATCTATTCCAGTTATATTTTGCATTCTCTCATATAAATTCATTTTTTCTCCCTTTCCAAATAGTTTAAAGCCTTTTTAGCTTGACTGTATTCTTCATGATGATTAATTTTATACACTTTTCCATCTTTAACAAAATGAGAACCCGTTTGATGAAATTCAAACCGAACTCCCTTTTCATCACAAGTTTTCTTAATTTGCTTCACCCAAGAAAAATCACAAACTCGAGCATTTAAATAAGACTCGCCTCCTACAGAAATCGCTTCAATTTGTTTAGAATCCAAAAACGGTGAGAAATCAATTTCTTCTAACAAAGGAGAAGCAAAAACAACTTTTCTTTTGGCTTTGATCCTTAGAAGAATAGGCATTCTTTCTTTCAATTTCTCCGTATTTTCCATGGTTACGGCAATAATAACATTAGAATACCCCTCGTTCCAATCTTTAGGAAGACATCTTTCAAATCTTTCAATTCTTTTTGTAGGAATTAAAAAACAAACGTCTTTTCTTTTATTAATTATTTCCCACGCTTCTTGACGCCATTCATCCGCCTCTTCTATAAGAAAATCACTGGTAAAACAAGTCGCCACTGTTACTCCACTAGGAATTTTATACTCCCCACTTCGCCTTTTTTTTAAAGGTAAAGTAAAATTGGTTTTAGATTTAGTGATTTGACTGGCATCAAGCCCTCTTAATCCATCTAAATAGTACACATAGCAATTTAAACACCCCGGACTACATTTTTTACAACCATGCCACGGATTCCACTGATACCTCATACCCTTAACCTCTCTTATTCTTATTTTACCACACTTTAAAAAAATAGGCCCTTCCTATTTTAATCTTTCAATTCCTTAAAACCATTTAGACTTCACAACCAAAGTGGCGTATGAACATCAATTGGTTTATATTTGGTATGTTTTAATAGTGTTTGCCAACGTTCTATCACATGTGTATCAGGAGCCACGGTCAAACTCTCTATATTCTATATTACATACATCCAATAATTACAAATCTTTATCCCTGATAAATAAGGAAGCCTCTTTTTCTGTTCTTTTTGTAAAAACGCTCGAATTCTATTAACATCATGAGGATTGGCATCATCAGGCATCACTTCTCCTCCAAGCTCTCCCTTATTATTCATATTTAATAATTGCTCTACTCTATTTTATAACTTCGGTTTTATTCATTTAACACCACCACTTTCATTATACAGAAAAAACTTAACCTATTATTTTTTTTCAAAAAAAGAGATATAATAAGAAAAAAATGGAGGTTAAAATGAAAATTTATGGTATAGCTATTGTTGGAGCAAATGGAAGTGGAAAAACGACTTTAGGAAAAGAACTAGCAAAATATTTAGGATACAAACACATGGATATAGAAAATTATTCCTTTAATTCTTCTCCCATTCCTTACACGAATCCTCGCCCCCTAGAAGAAATAAAAAAATTTTTATTAAAAGACATACACCAATATAAAAGATTTATTTTATCTTCTTGCAATGGCGATCTTGGCAACAAAATAAATGCTTTTTATAAATACATCATTTACATAAAAGTACCCCTAGATATTAGAATGGAACGCGTAAAAAATAGAGCTTATAAACAATTTGGAAATAGAATCTTAAAAGGAGGAGATTTATATGAGCAAGAACAAAAATTTTTTAAATTTGTAGAAACCCGGACCATGGATAAAACCGATTTATGGTTAAAAACGCAAACTTGCCCTATTATTTATTTAGATGGTACAAAATCCATCGAACAAAACTTAAAAATACTAAAAGATAAAATAAACACATCATTTTTTATTCCTTAACTTTACCTTATTATTTTTTAGCACTCTCTATTGACAAGTGCTTATAACGAGTGTTAGTATAAAATTAGAAAAGAGAGGATTATATGAAAAAACAATTTAAAGCTGAATCAAAAAAATTATTAGATATGATGATTAATTCTATCTATACAAATAAAGAGATATTCTTAAGAGAACTCATCTCAAATGCTAGTGATGCTCTTGACAAATTAAGATACAAATCACTAACAGAAAACAACTTAAAAGTTGACAAAGAAAAATTAGCCATTCACATTGATTTAGACAAAAAAGAAAGAACCATTACAATTAAAGACTATGGAATTGGAATGACACAAGAAGAACTAGAAAATAATTTAGGTACCATTGCAAAAAGTGGCTCAGAGCTCTTTAAAGAAAATGCTGATGACAAAAAAAATCTAGACATCATTGGCCAATTTGGAGTAGGTTTCTATTCAAGCTTTATGATTAGTAAAAAAGTAAGTGTCACAAGTAAAAGTGCTGAAAGTGATGAAGCTTACACTTGGGAATCCACTGGAGCCGATGGTTTCTCTATTAAAAAAAGCGAAAAACAAGAAAACGGCACCGACATTATTCTATACTTAAAAGACAACACAGAGGATGAAAATTACGATGAATTTTTAGAAAACTACAAAATTGAAAGTTTAATAAAAAAATATTCCGATTACATCCCCTATCCAATCATCATGAAAGAAGAAAAAACCAAAAAAGATGAAAATGAAAAAGAAATAACGGAAATCGAAGAAAAAACCATTAACAGCCGTATTCCTTTATGGAAAAAGAATAAAAGTGATGTAAAAGACGAAGAATACAATGACTTTTATACAGACAAATTCTATGATTATGAAAAACCAGCAAGAATATTCAGAAACGTCGTCGAAGGAAAATGTAATTTTACAAGCCTATTATTTATTCCAAGTCATGCACCCTACGACTTTTATACCAAAGAATATGAAAAAGGCCTACAACTCTATTCCAAAGGCGTTCTCATTATGGACAAATGTAGTGATTTACTTCCAGACTACTTTAGTTTTGTAAAGGGACTTGTAGATAGTGAAGACATCGCTCTAAATATTTCTCGAGAAACCTTACAAGAAAATCATCAAATTAAAACCATTGCAACTGGAATTGAAAACAAAATCAAAAAAGAATTAGAAAACATGCTTTCTGAAAACCGTGAAGACTACGAAAAATTCTTTAAAAACTTTGGTACCCAATTAAAATATGGAATTTATAGTAGTTACGGAATAAAAAAAGATGACCTAGCACCTTTACTTCTATATACCACTTCAACCGATAAAAAATACAAAACATTAAAAGAATACATTGAAAAAATGAGTGAAAATCAAGACAAAATTTACTACGCATGTGGTGAAACTGTTGATAAAATCGACTTACTTCCTCAAGTAGAACTAGTAAAAGACAAAGGCTATGAAATTCTTTATTTAACGGATTATATGGATGAATTTGTCTTTAAAGTTATGCATGAATTTGAAGGAAAACAATTCATGAACGTCAGTGATGAAAAATTAAACTTAGACACCGAAGAAGAAAAAGAAAACTTAAAAAAAGTGAATGAAGAAAACAAAGACTTATTTGCCAAAATGAAAGAAACACTAACAGACAAAGTCCAAGCTATTCAATTTACTCATCGTTTAAAAAATCATCCAGTTTGTTTAACTAGCAAAGGCGAAGTCTCTGTAGAAATGGAAAAAGTAATGAACGCGATGCCAAATAACGAAAACGTCAAAGCCGAATGCATTATGGAAATCAATGAAAATCATGAAATAAGTAAAAAATTAATTGACTTATATCAACAAAAAGACTTTGAATCCATTCAAAAATACACTGAAATATTATATGCTCAAGCAAGACTAATTGAAGGATTAAGCATCGAAAATCCAACCGAAATCACTAATTTAATCTGTGATATTTTATCAAAATAAGAAGAAATTTTCTTCTTTTTTTTATTCATTTTTATTGAAATGAATAACATTTTTTATTAAAATAAATATTTATTAAAGGGAGTTAGAATTATGATTGATTTAAAAGACAAACTTTTTCATGCCATTATTTCTGATGAGAACTTGTTACTTTCTCAAAAATTAGAATGGGAAAAAAATACATTAGAACGAATTTTTTTTACAAAAAAAATTATGTGCCGAAACTCAATTCGTCAAAAATGGGATGATAATTCTTTTTCCAAGAAAAATTATAATGGTGACTTATATGTATCTCTTTCCAAACATGTTTCTAAACAAAATGAAGAAGACACCGACGAACGTTATGTACTGAATCAAAAAACAGAAAATGCTTGGCAAATGTATCCTTTTAGTCATATAGCTCTTGTATTAAATGCCGAACTATTAAAAGAAAATAAAAAATATGTATATGGTCCTCGTATTCCTTTCGAAATCCAAGTAGAAGGAGACATTTCTTTAAAATATTTAGAAGCCCTTTCTTTTCCAGTAGTAAATGGACTACTCCACTTTTTTGAAACAATAAAACAGCCTCTTTCTATCTATTTAGAAGCATTAGACCATTTTGGTCTGTATGATTTCTGGCAACTCGAAATGGTTTTAGACCTCTTATTTAGAAAACAAATTTCTGTTCCATTGGTTAATATTTCTACTGGAAATGAATATCATAACAATGCTGAATATCGAAAATTAATTCGAACTTTAAAAAAACAGTAAAATTTAATTTTCTACTGTTTCATCTTTATAAATAGAAGTAAAGAGTTCATTTTCTTCTTCATTATCCTCAAATTTAGATAAATCAAGTTTAGGCAAATCCTCTAAAGTGGCCAGTCCAAAATAATCTAAAAAATCACTCGTTGTTCCATACAAGTTAGGTCTTCCAGGCATAGTACTTTTTCCTACTTCTTTTAATAATCCCTTTGCTAATAATCTTCTAATAATATAGATAGAAGAAATACCTCTCATTTCATCAATTTCAGCCCGTGTTAAAGGCTGATTATAAGCAACAATCGCTAGAACTTCTAAACTTGAAGGACTAAGTAAATGACTCTCAGGATTTTCAACTAAACGTTTATAATACGCTTTATGTTCTTGTTTAGTTGTCAATTTAAAAGAATCACCTAAATAACTAATTCGAATGCCCCTTTCATTTACTTCGTAACTTTTTTTCAAATCCTTTAATAGCATCTTTGCTTCTTCGTGACTAATATCCATAATTTCACAAATCTTTTTTAAAGTAATCCCTTCATCCCCTACAACAAATAAAATACCTTCTAAAACACCTAACGCATTCATCTTAATCACCTACTCTCCACAAAGATATGTTCAAAATTTCTTTCTTGAATCAAAAGAACTTCATCATTTTTATTCATCTCTAAAATAGCTAAAAAAGTAACAATCAAATACTCTTTCGTTTGTTCTTCAAATAAATCAAAAAAATCCACTCTTTTTTCTTGTACAAGTTTTTCTTTAATCGTTACGATTCGTTCTTCTACACTTAATTCCTTTTTAGTAATCTTAGTACGAATCGGTTTCTTCAAATTGATTCTTTCCTTATAGTCCAAAAAAGCTTTAACTAAATCATCAAGTGTAATACTTCCATCATTACTAAAATCATTCTCTTGATATTCCTTTAAAGAAGAAGGCGCTTTAGTATAAAACTCACTTCTTTTTTCTTCTAACTCTTTAAACGTTTCTGTAATCGTTTTATATTTCTCATACTCAATAATCTTATTCTTTAAATCTTCTTCACTGGCAATTTCAAATTCATTTTCCTCTTCTTTTTTCTCATCAGTTTGTCCGATAAGCATCTTACTTTTTAAATGAACCAAACTTGAAGCCATCACTAAAAATTCACTGGCTATGTCAATATTTAAATCTTGCATTTTATTAATATAATTTAAATACTCTTCAATAATCACACTTGTATTGATTTCATAAATATCCATTTCAGGGGATTTTACCAAATGGAGTAATAAATCTAGTGGTCCATGAAAGTTATTAATATCAATTAAGTAATCCACTTTTAAAACACTCCCTTATCTACAACTAAAACCTTGCGCTTTCATTTCAAAATCAACCACTTTTGCTAAAGTATCTAACGGATAATAATAAGGATTCAACTCTTCTACTGACTTTACATTTTTTAATTCCAATTGAACATTAAAGACAAATCCTGAACCAATATCAATAAAATTAGAAGTAACACCGGTTAGTAAATTTAATGAAATCACAGACTCTTTATAAAGCGCTTTTTGACTTTCATAATCTGAAGCACGACTATCATAATTTATATCATCAGTAATAGCCATCAATTGCTCATCTTTAAAGCGGTAAGTTAACGTTTCAAAATCTTTAACACAAACAAGCTCGCCTTCCCCCATTTCATTTATAGATAATTGAATATTAGGATAATCGTTTTCTTCCTTTTCTACAAAAACAATTTTTTTAACATTTGATACAATTTCATTCTTCACAGTATAGCTATAACGCTTACTTTCATCCTTTAACAAATTATCCTCTTTCAACTTAATTCTTTCTAATAAGGTTTTATTTTCAGAATAAAGTTCTAGATAATAAGAATGACGATTAAAATAATAGCGATTCTTTCCTAAATTAGTAATCGTAAACTGAATCGTGTTACCTACCAGTTGAAATTGATCAATCTTTAAGACCTCATCTAAAGTAATGCTTAAACTTGGAGCCATATCATAATAAATCATTTCTTTAGAAGGCTCTTCTTCATTATTAGAAATTGGATTTTTATTTTCTCCTTGATAATTGTCAACCGTTTCTTTATCAAATAAATTTACAAGATTAGGTAAGAAAAAAACAAAGGCAATAAGTATTATAAAAAGAAAAAGGACAAATAATGGATTTTGACTTGATGACTCAATTTCACCAATTTTAGTAATAGCTAAAGGTTCGCGATTAATACTTACATTTTTATAATTAAACTTTTTCTTCTTTGACTTTGACATAATTTATCCCTTCATTCTTGTTTAATTATAGCAAAAAAAAAGAGTAAAAAAAAGAACTAAATTTTTCTCATCTAATCTTTTGATGGCAAAAAAGAAAAAAAAGCCTGTCTACTTTTTATTTTCTATAAAATAAGCATAATACTCTTCATATGTAAGAGAATGTTCATGAATATATTGAGCCACTTCTTCGCCCACATATCGATAATGCCAAGGCTCATAAACATACCCTGTAAGGTATTCTTTACCCTCAGGATACCTTAATATAAAACCATACTGATAAGCATTTTTTTGAAGCCACTCAAATTCCTTTGTATTTTCAAAATGGGCACTACGACTACTGGTATTAATATCACTTGCTAAACCGGTCTGATGCTCCGAAAAACCAGCCCTAGCTGAATACGTATCCGCCATTTTTTCTCCATCTCTTTTTTTATAGTTAGTATAAAGCGTATTTTGAGTTGCATAACTTCGATAAGCGGACACATTATAAAGTTTTATTCCCTCTTTTGCCGCCGCATCCACCATCTTCTTATAATTTTGATAAGCGGTCTCTTCCATGTAAGCATTCACCATCGAATAACGGCTTTCCATTTTTACAAGCTTAGGGGCATAATCCGAATCCAACTGATGGTACTTATTAACTAAGATAAGAAAGTCATCTTCAAGTTTACTAGCAACAACATGAGTATAAAAATCATAATCAATATTAGCATTAACAGAACGAATCACTTCATCAACCGTTTGATCGGGGTTGGAGTTAAGATAAGCTAAATAACGTTCTAAATATTCATCAATATAATACGTCGCTTTTTTTAAATCTTCATGTTCCTCTACTGGTTTATTATTCTGTTTTTCATCCTCTTCCTTTTTAGGTTCCTCATGGTTGATTGGGGAATTTATCTTAAAATTTTCTCTTTTAGAAAGGAAAAAAACACCACTTCCTATTGCCAACAAAAAAATAAAGCCTAAAAAGAAAACCTTTTTCTTTAACTTATATTTTTTCATAAAACCTCATCTCTATTTTTCGCTATATTGCATTTTTTCAACTAACAAAACATCTTTATCTTCATTATAAACCAAATCAAAAACAATTTCACCTATACGACAAGATTCTTTGTCTTCTTGACTTAAATTTTCATAATAACAACCCCCACTAGAAGAACCATTACTTGCATAGTCGTAATAAATTTTATAATGATTTTGATTCTCCTCAATTTTTGTAAGAAAAGGGAAATACTCCAACTCCACTCCTTTTCCTATAATAGAACTAATATAATAGCCATCCTTCTTCATTATAGTATAAGGTTCATTTAAAACATCAACATAATATGTACCTACAGGAAGTTCATAATAATTTAATCCAAAATACCGATTCGCAACGTCTTGTACATAAGCTTCACTACGTGGCTCAGTAAGAATTGAATTTAAAGAAACGATAATGGCAATATCCTCTTTTGAAAAAGTCTCTTTTGTAGTTTTAGGAAAAGCCATAAAAAAATACTTTAAATACTCGTAAATTTCAGAGTGATGCTCTTTATTGATTTTCCCCCTAAAACTGATTTTCTCATACGAAGGCTCATTATAATCCAATCTTGAATCAAAAACAATTTCCCCTTTTTCATTTTTAATAACCTCATTTTCTTCTTTAAGATAAAGCGTTTCTTTTTTGATACGCTTACCATATAAAGAATCTTGGACAACTTGATTTTTACGAAACACAAGAATACTTCCAAAAATAAAAAGGGAAAACAATAAAACACTCAAAATAATTTTCTTCATAATCAGCCCTCCTCTTTAAATCATCATAACATCAAAAAATAAAATTGAACACGTTTTTAAATCGCTTTTACTCTCACTAGACGAAAAAAAACTAATAAAATCTATTAGTCTTTAGGTTTAAAGATTAAAATAAGAATAAAAGAGAAAACAACAACACTAACTAGGGCCACCGAAGTCGTTGAAAGCATTCCTCCGAACAAACCAATAATCCCCTGTTCCTTAAATCCCATCATGGCTCCTTTATAAAGTAAATAACCAAAATTTGAAATAAGAACCGTTGCACCTCCCCCAGCATAAGAAATTAACTTTTCATAAACACCAATAAAACCTAAAAAAGCACCAACGACAGTAAATAAACTTGTAAGATGACCTGGAGTCAGTTTTGTATTATCAAGAATCAATTGCCCAATAAAACAAGCGATTCCAGCGACTAAAAATGCATTTAAGAAATTCATTCCATCACCTCCAAACTTACCGCATGAGCAATACTAGGTATCGTCTTTTTTTGATTAGTAGTATCTTTAGAATGTAAAGACCCCGTTGCAATCACTAGTATTTTTTTGTATTTTCCACATTTTAAAATTTTATTAAATAAAACTAAAGGTAAAGTAACAGGACCACTTGCTCCAGAATACACCTCTTGACTTTTAGCATAAATTTCACAACCCGCATCCATATAATGACTTAAATGGATATCGTAATTCACATTTAAATACTCCTCAAAAATTTTAGCCCCTATACTTCCTAAATCGCCCGTCAAAATAGCATCATAATAGTGGGCATCTCTTTTTAAATCCGTTAAATGATTAATAAACACATCCGCCGCCGCTGGTGTCATTACCGCTCCCATTTGTGAAGCATCCTTTTGTTCATAATCTAAAACACGCCCCACGGTTGCCGATTCCACTTTAATAGAACTTTTTACATTTGAAAGAACTGCTCCAACCGCTCCCGTTGCCGTAAACGTAGTCGTATTAGGTTTAGGTGCCCCATACTCAATAGGGAAACGAAATTGTCTCTCCGCATTTAAATTATGACTACTCGTAATAATCGTCGCATTTTTAATTTTCTTACTCTCGACAAAATGACTAGCTAAAATCATACTCTCCAAAAACGTAGCACAAGCGTTATAAACCCCCAAAAAGGGAACATTAAAATTTTTTGCACTAAAATTAGTCACGGTAAGCTGATTGGATAAATCACCACCAATCAAAAGATGGTCCTTATCATTTAACTTATTGCGTCGAAAAAGATTATCTAAAACCACTCTTTGCATTTTTATCTCCGCATCCATTAAACTTTTCTCACCATAATAATAATCATCAACCGTTAAATCGTATTTATGAATTTGCCCTTCACTCTCTAAAGGCCCCGCTATTGAAAAAGCATCTTTAATATAAACATCTGTAAATTTAAAACTAGCCATAAATAATCACTCCTAGCACACTAAAGAGAAAAGCACTCACAATACCATATAAAATAACACTTCCTGATAATTTAAAGAAATTAGACCCGATGCCTGTAATTAAACCATCTTTTTTATAATCCAAACCTGCACTAATTATCGCATGAGCAAAACCTGTTGTAGGTAAAATAAGACCCGCTTTTGCTTTACTCACCCAATTATCAAAAAAACCAAGTGCTGTTAAAAAACACGCAAATAAAATAATAAGTAAACACGCATATTGATACGCATCCGTTCGCGCTACCGCAAAACACTCCATTAAAATCACAACAATCGCCTCAGCCAAAACACCCATCAAACCACCAACTAAAAACGCCCAAAATAAATGTTTTCCCTTTTTTTCCTTTGGTGTTAACTGATCCACCAACTTTTGATATTCATCTTTATTCATTTAGTACCCTCCATTTTTATTATGGAAATAATGAATCATTTTTATACAAAAGAAAAAAGACCTTTTTAAGTCTTAATAATGTTTTTTAAATTTTTAATCACTTTTTTTTCAATTCTAGAAATATAAGACTGACTAATTCCTAACATTTCAGCCACTTCTTTTTGTGTATACTCTAAAGTATTATTTAGTCCATATCTTAACATCATTATTTGTTTATCACGCTTATCTAACTTATTAATTTCCTCCGTAAGCACTTTTTTATCCATGGCATTTTCAAATTCTTTAATCACAATATCTTCATCCGTTCCTAGAATGTCTTCCAAATGAAGTTCATTACCTTCAGAATCGTAATTAAGTGCATCCTCGAAAGAGATTTCGGTCTTTCTTCTTTTATTCTTACGTAAAAACATTAAAATTTCATTAGCAATACAACGGGAAGCATAGGTAGCGAGTTTAATATTTTTATCAATTTTATAAGTATTGATTCCTTTAATTAAACCAATCGAACCAATACTCACTAAATCTTCAATATCATAACCAGAACTTTCATATTTTTTAGCCAAGAAAACGACAAGTCTTAAATTGTGTTCAATTAACTTATCTCGAGCTCCTAAATCACCATTTTGAAACTGAATTAAATAAGAAAGCTCTTCTTCCTTACTAAGTGGTGGGGGTAACTTATCAGTACTTCCCACAAAGAAAACTTGTGAATATTTTGTTTTCAACCATAACAACAATTTTTTAAACATAATCATTCCTCCAATAATGAATTATTCAATAAGCATTGTACTCCATCTAAATGAAATTTTTTGTCACTTATAGCAATTAAATAATTTTTATATTTTTTTTCATTAATAACCACATACAAAGGTTTGAAACACTTCACCAAATTATGATTATTTAAACTATTAAAAGGAATATAATAAAAACGCTCTTGACTCTCGTCAATAATCCCTTTCTCAATTAAAAGAATGGGTTTATTTGTTATTGGATCAACAAGTTTATTTCCTGTATCTAAAAAACCTGTTAAAGTAAACTTTTCATTTTTTAAAGCAATTAGGACCGTGTAAGTCAATTGGTAAAGGCTTTTAAATTTTTTTACTTGTCGAAAGTAAATAAATAAAACAACAGGTGAAATTAGAATAAAAAAACAGACCATTATTTGATTTTGACTAGGAAATTCCGTATTTAAATAATAAACAAACCCTCCTAAAATAATACTAATCATATAAAAATAACTGACATTATTTAATAAATATTTTAAATCACGAAAACCAAAAGTCACAAAGTTCATAACAAAAGCCATAAAAATCTTAGCCAAAAACAAAAAAAAGGAAGAAACAGGAAAAAATAAAACAAATAACGTTAGACTTCCTGTCAAAGTTCCTAAAAGAAGCCGTTTGATGGAAGCATTCCTTTTAAGAACAAGATTGGTTACCATTAACAGTAAAAAATCCAAATAAAAATTTAAAAGAAAAATTAAATCTAAATAAATCTTCATGGCATCACCTAGAAAAAGTATATAAAAAAAAGAAAGTTTATTTTGTCAGATTTAGTTTCAAAAAAAATAAAAAATGCTAAAAAGCATTTTAAAATCCATTGTGATTTCTTAAGAATGGAGGAATATCGTATTCTGAGTCATAATCTTCTTCACTTCTTCTTTTTGGAGCTTTATTTTCTCCTCCGCTTTTAGGAAGATCACTCATGGCATTATTTTTTCCATCAAATCCAGTTGCAATAACAGTAACGATAATATCATCTACTAAATCAGCATTTGGAATCGCTCCAAAAATAATATTAATATCACTATTAGCAGCTGTTCTTACTGTTTCAACCGCTTCTTCAATTTCTGTAAGCGTTAAAGAATCTCCACCTGTAACATTAATAATGGCATCTGTTGCTCCTTCTATTGTTGTTTCTAAAAGAGCACTTGAAACCGCTTGCTCAGCCGCTTCTACTGCACGATTTTCTCCATCAGCAATACCAATCCCAATAAGGGCTGTTCCAGATTTTTCCATAACCGTTTTAACATCCGCAAAATCCAAATTGATAAATCCAGTAACAGCAATTAAATCCGAAATCGATTGCACACCTCTTCTTAAAACATTATCAACTTCTTTAAAAGCCACTTTAAAGCTTGTTGTTTTATCAACAATATCTTTCAATCGATCATTTGGAATAATAATTAAAGTATCAACGTGTTTTTTTAATTCTTCTAATCCAACTAAAGCGTGTTCCATTCTTCTCTTACCTTCAAAACGAAAAGGTTTTGTAACAATTCCAACAGTTAAAGCCCCTTGTTCCTGAGCAATTTCAGCAATAATTGGCGCTGCACCAGTTCCAGTTCCACCACCTAAACCGCAAGCAATAAAAACCATATCTGCGCCTTTTACACTTTCTTCTATCTCAGCTTTACTTTCTAAAGCGGCCTCTCTTCCAATTTCAGGATTCGAACCAGCACCACGTCCACCAGTAATGGTTTCTCCAATTTGAATTTTATGTTCAGCATTAGAAGCATCTAATACTTGTAAATCCGTATTAACAACATAGAATTCCACACCTTGAACGCCTTCTTCAATCATTCTATTAACGGCATTACAACCACCGCCACCAACACCAAATACTTTAATTTTAGCAATTGGATTTAAATCTAGTCCGTTCATAAAACACTCTCCTTAATTATCGAAAAAATACCCAAACAATTTTCCTAAAATCGAATGATCAGATATATTCATTTTTTTATGTTTTCCACCTAATTCCTCTTGCTCTTCTAATGAAAAAATGGAAAATTTTTTATCGCGCAATTTTAATTTACTACTATAATATTTAATAATTCCTAGACATGCTGAATATTTATTATTTCTAACACCTATTTCATGTAATGTAGCAATTTTAACATTTGACCTAAAAATATTATCTAAGATTAATTCAAAATCGGGCATTTCGCTTACTCCACCCGTTACTATTATATAATGAATTTCTTTTTTTGTTAAGTAATTAATTTGCTTTTTTGCAAGGTTCAAAATTTCTTCTAATCGACTCATAATAATTTCACTTAATTCATACTGATTAATTGAAATTCGCTCACCTAATTTATTCGTAACAAGTTGTGACACAGAAGCACTCGCCATTCTCTTATGAGCCAGGCCTAAATTTTCTTTTAAACTTCTAGCATCATGTTTTGTTACCTTATATATAAATGATATATCATTATCAATATTTTGTCCACCTATTTCAAGGACAAACGTATTAGTAAGGACCCCTTTATTAAAAATAGAGACAGTGGTGGTCTCATCACCAATATTAATAATAGCTCCCGTATCGTCTTCAATTTTAGAACTTTTAACAGCATAATAATCCCCCATTGAAGTCATAGAAATATCAATTACAGCAATACCTAAACGATCAAAACATTGAATAATCGCATCTACATTTTTCTTTGGTATCATACTTACAACCGTTTTAACCATTAATTTATTAGCAGTCATATTTAAAGGATTTCGCACTTGTTCATCATTATTAATTCGAAAACTAGTAGGTACAATACTTACAATCTCTAAACCACTAGGAACTTGATTATAAATAGAAGCTTGCATAGCTCTTACAATATCAATCCCTCGAATGACATGATCTTCATTTGTTATGGTCGTAGCTCCTTCACTTACCATAAATTCAGCTTCAAAACTAGGAACCGTAATAGCAACTTTCGTAATCTTTAAACCTAAAACATCTTCACATTTTTTTAAACTCTCTTTTAAAACAACCATTAATTCTTCTTTATTTGTCACGAGGCCTTTTTTTATTCCTTTAGAATGAGTTTCTGAAACCGCTAAAATATTTGTTCGTTGATGCACCATTTCGGCAACAATAAGTTTAATCGAATCTGAACCAATATCCATACCAGCAATTATTTCTCTCATAAGCCTCTCCTATTTTTCTAACTAATATTATATAAAAATAATAATCAAAACTCAAGAACTAAGTCTAGTATTTTAAAAAAATAAAGCATCTTATTTCGTTACTATTCCTTTATAACCTCCCTAAAAAAACTTAATAATATCTTGTATCGTTATATAGACCATTAATAAAAGAACTAAGATAAAGCCCACATTATGAAACGTATTTTCAATTTTACTATTAACAGGACTTCTTTTAATCTTTTCAATTATTAAAAACAAAACACGTCCACCATCAAAGGCTGGAAAAGGTAAAATATTAATAAAACCAACATTAATGCTTAAAAAAGCCATAATATAAATTACTTGAGAAAGGCCTACACTTACAGATTGCCCAACGACTTCATAAATCCCTACAGGTCCTGATAAAGAATTTAAACTAATCTTCCCTGTAAATAAACTTGTAATTGTCAAAATCATTGAATCAACAATACTTTGGAATTTACAAAAAGCAAACTTTAAGCTCGAAAAGAATCCTTTTTCTGCATCTCCCCCTACTCTAAAGCCAAAAATATTATTTTCGCTTCCATCTTCATTTTTCTGTTTATCAGGTAAAACATCATAGGTGTAAGTTTTACCATCGCTTTTCTTTACATCAAATTGATACGTTTCGTTCTTATTTTTACGATACAAAGCAATTTGTAATTTATCCCATGAAAGAGTTTTAACACCATTTACTTTAGTAATCGTATCGCCAACTTCAATCGGTAAAACGGTTTCTTTAGAAACAGCTTTTGAAATCGCTGAATCAGGAACAATTTCACTAATCATAGGTTTAGTTGGTGTTGAACCCCAAATTAAAGCAATAACAAAAAGCGTAACAATCGCTAAAATAAAGTTATTCACCACTCCAGCGACCAAAATAATTAAACGTTGATACCACTTCTTATTACACATTAAATCTTCTTTTTTGATTTTATCATCGTCATCGTAAACTTCTCCAGCCATAGAAACAAATCCTCCGATAGGAAAAGCTCTTAAATTATAATCAATACCGTCACGTCCCTTGTGCGTATGAACAACAGGACCCATACCAAGTGAGAATTCATAAATATGTACACCAAATTTCTTAGCCCAAATAAAATGACCAAACTCATGAATCAAAATAATAATACCTAAAATAACAATTAATAATAAAATATTTAAAAACCACATAATTTTTTCCTCCTTTTAAATAAATTCCACTATCCATAAATAAGTCAGGGTTACAAGCATCAAACTATCCATCCGATCTAAAACGCCACCATGCCCAGGAATGAAATGGCTAAAATCTTTAATACCATTTTCTCTTTTAATTTTACTAAACATTAAATCGCTGAATTGACTAACAATAGATAAAAGAAGCGTAACACCTACCACAGTCCATAAAGGCGCTTGATGAATAAAATAGAAATAAATCAAAGTAGCCAAAATGGTGGCTAAAACACTCCCACCTATACTTCCTTCAACGGTTTTTCCAGGACTAATCTTGGGTATTAATTTATGACGACCCATAAAATTACCAAAAAGCATCGCAAAAATATCTGTAAAAATAGGAATAGAACCGATATAAATTAAATACCAGACCCCTCGCATGCGAATCAATTGCAACGTTTTAAAAATGACTCCCAAAAATAAAACCATTGTACATAAATAAATTGCATCATGAATATTATAATGTTCCTTATAAAACAAACTAGGAAGAAATAAACTGAAAACAAGAAGAACAAAAACTTTTGAATTCTCTAAAATAGTCACCTCATCCAAAAATAAAATTAGAAAAAAATCTAATAAACAAACAAATTCCATAAATAAAGGAATTTTTTGATGGTGCTCTTTTAATAAAAGAATCTCTTTCAAACAAAGACTTCCTAAAAGAAAGCAAAAAATTTTAAAAGGTAAACCACCTAATAAACATAATGGAACGGTAATAATTGTTATTATAATCCCGCTTAACACTCTTTTTTTCATTACTACCTTCTTTCATTATAAAAATATGCTTCTTATAAAATTATATAATAGTAAAAAGTAAAAGTCTAGAATATAAGAAAAAATAAAGTAATCTTTAATGCTCCACCAGCTTAAAAATCATCATATAAAAAGAAAAAGTTAACCCTAAGTTAACTTTATAAATTCTTACGCATTAGTTAATAGCGTCTTTAAGTTTACTTCCAGCTTTAAATGAAGCAACCGTTTTAGCTGGAATTTTAATAGCTTCTTTTGTTAATGGATTAATTCCATCACGAGCGGCTCTCGTTTTAGCACTAAAAGTACCAAATCCAACAAAAGTCACTTTACCTTCATTTTTAAGTCCTTCTGTAATGGCATCAAATGCTGCATCTAAAGCACGAGCTGCTGCTGCTTTTGATATTTCAGCTTGTTCAGCGATTCTTTCTATTACATCTTGTTTTGACATAAATTTTTACCTCCCAATAATTTCTATTTTCATAAGGACTGAAACCTTACATACTAAAAATAGCAAATATTATAGATAAAAGCAAGAAAAAACAAGTGATTTTATACTTATATGACAATGGTAATTAAATTGCTTGACCCTTTATTGACAATCTTAGTAACGGTTTGACTCAGTTTATAACGCATGGCATCAGGCATCACAGACAGCTTAGCTTGAATCCCCTCTTTAACAATGACATCCAAACTTCTTCCAAAAATTTCACTTTTCCAAATACTACTTGGATCCACTTCATAATCTTTCATAAGATAATTAATCAGTTCTTTACTTTGTATTTCACTACCTATTATAGGTTCAAATGTTGATTCTACATTCACACGCATTAAATGAATACTTGAAGCAACCGCTTTTAATTTAACCCCATAACGACTTCCTTGCTTAATAATTTCTGGTGTTGAAAGCGTCATATCTTTTAATGTAGGATAAACAATACCATAGCCTGTACTTTTAGCCATTCTAAGGGCTTCTTTCATCGTATCCAATTCTTCTTTTCCATCTTTATAAGTTGTAAAAATTTTAATTAAACCCGCTTTAGTAGTAACCATATCCCCCATCAAATCTTTTAAAACCTTATTATAGAGCTCTTCACTACTCTCTAAATTAATGGTTACTTCTCCAACCCCTGAATCAAGTTCACTAATATAGCTTTTATTAATCACTTCTGAATCTTTAAAAGAATTTAATATAGTATCTATATCTCTTATTTTACGCACTGATGTAATGCTTTCCCTTATTTTATCAATATATTCTCTTTTAATTGGATTATTATGATCTAAGACATGCACCCATTTTGGAATATTCACTTTAATATTTAAAATTTGAAATTCATATAAAGCTTCTTTTAAAACATTTAGAATTTCTCCTTCAGTCATTTCTAAAACATTTAAAGGAAGAACTGGAACCTCATAGTTTTCCCTTAACTCTTGAGCGACATTAAGTGTGGTTTGACTTTCCTTATTTTTAGAATTTAAAACCACTATAAAAGGTTTGCCTAATTCTTTTAATTCATTAATAACTTTTTCTTCGGCTTCAATATAGTTTTCTCTTGGAATTTCTCCTATCGTGCCATCACTTGTCATCACAATTCCAATCGTCGCGTGGTCACGAATCACTTTTTCTGTGCCAATCTCAGCTGCTTCTGTAAAAGTAACACTATCTTCAAACCAAGGCGTCTTCACCATACGAGGGTTTCCATCTTCATCAATGTGGCCATTCGCCCCTTTAATGACAAAACCAACACAATCCACGAGCTTAATACTGGTTTCAAACTCATTAACCTTAATTTTTGCCCCACTACTTGGTACAAACTTAGGTTCAGTAGTCATAATCGTTTTTCCCTCAGCACTTTGGGGAATCTCATCTAAGCATTTTCTTTTTTCATAGTCATCTTCAATATTTGGAACCACTAAATTTTCAATAAATCTTTTTATAAAAGTCGATTTTCCACAACGAACTGCCCCTACAACACCTAAATAAATCTCACCTTGACCTCGAGTAGCAATCGATTTAATTATTTCACTTTTTTCCATTTTACTAATCCTTTCATCTTTTCTATTTAAGACTATGAAAAAGAAAAGTCACTTAGAACCCTCAAAAATAAATTAACCAAAAAAATATAAAAAGTTAGAGTTTTTTAAAGAAATTTTAATCCTTTTCTTCATTTATTTTTCATAAAACAAATCATCAGGCTTCAAATTAAAAACCGCAGCAATCTTAATAGCCATCTCATAATACAATCTTCTTTTTTTATGTTCAATTTGCCAATAAAAGCCTTGACTGATGCCTAACATTGACGCCATATCTTGATGACTATATTTATATTTTTCACGGATTTCAGTTAGTTTCTTATAACTATCAATCATTTAAAAAACCTCAACTTTCTATTACTTCAATCTCAATTATATCATTTTTTATTACAATACCCCACGCATTTCCGTATTTTAATTTTTTTTACAAGAAAATTATATATAGGTGGTATTATGTTTGGACGTTTAAAAGAACTTAGAGAATTTGAAGGCGTAACTCAAGAAGAAATAGCAACTTATTTAAATATTTCTCGTTCTACATATGCTGGTTACGAAAGTGGTAAAGATATGATTCCATTAGAAAAATTAAATATGGTAGCAAATTATTTTCAAACTTCCCTAGATTATCTCATAGGTGAAAGTCCCTCTAGAGATAAAATACTAGAAGTTCAGTCAATTAACAAGAAAAATGTTTCAAAAACGATAAAAAAGATTAGAAAAGAAAATCATTTAACTCAAAAAGAATTCGCTAACTCTCTAAAAACGAGTCAATCAAACATCCATAAATACGAAAAAGAAAAGGCATTAATTACAACCTATTACGCTTTAGAATTTTCCAAACAATACCATTATTCTTTAGATAAACTAGTAGGAAGAAAGAAAAACAACTAACACAATTAGCTGTTTTTTTAAAACATTTTATCAATATTTTTAGGTACATGATCCTCTACAATCGTTTTAACGATTTTATCTTCTTGTTCTTTAGACACTTTTTTTCCAGTCATTTGACTAAGAGTTGAAATAACCTCTCTTAAAGTTGTTTCATCTTTCATGTGTCCATCTTGTAATTTTTTAGCAAGATCAATAATTGTATCTTTTTTAACTTTAGTTTTCTTCTCCACCTTTTTAAAAAAATCATCTTTTAATTCCATTTTAAAAAATCACCTATTGTAGTATATGTCCAAAAAAAAATTAGTTGTCTTGATACTCCTCATAAAAAAGATCATCTGGTTTCAAATCAAAAATAAAAGCAATTTTCTTGGCCATTTCGTAATAGAGTCGTCTTTTCTTTTGTTCAATTTGACAATAATAAGATTTACTAATACCTAACAATTCAGCCATGTAACTTAGGGAGTAGCCATATTCTTCTCTCAATTTTTTTAAACCTTCAAAACTCTTATCTTTCATACAACCCTCCATTTTTACAATCATACTCCAAATTTATGGTAATGTCAATTTTCTACAGTTATAGTAAGGTGGACTTATATTTGTTTAAAACCTATATTAGAAGATAAAGGAGTGCAAGTATGGAGAAAGTACAAGAAATCGTTGGTAGAAATTTGAAATATTATCGTTATCAATATGGTTTATCTCAAGAAAAATTTTATGAAAAATTTGGATTAAATTATAAGTATTTAGCTAGTGTTGAATGTGGTGAAGTCAATGTATCGATTGAATTTCTTGCCAATTTAGCAAAATTATTAAAAATAGACATACGAGAATTTTTCAATCCAAATATAGAAAGAAAAATCGTTAAGAAAAGAATAGACGAAAAATTAAAAGAAGACTAGTCCTCTTCTTTTTTATTTTTAAATTTTAAAATAATAGGGGTTCCAGTTAAATCAAAATTATCTCTGATTTTATTTTCTAAATACCTTTCATAACTAAAATGAACCAAACCTTTATCATTAACTCGAAATGTAAATTTTGGTGGTTTCACATCCGTTTGACTAGTAAAATAAATTTTTAATTTTTTTCCTTTGTAAGAAGGAGCATCATGCATTAAAACCGCTTCTTCGATTACTCGATTTAGATCACTAGTCTTAATCTCTTTTTTATTATTTTGATAAGCTTCTATTACCGCTGGCATAAGAGTAGCGATTCTCTTTTTTGTTTTAGCAGAAACAAAAACTACTAAAGCGTACTTTGCAAACATAAAATGAGATTCTAAATTCTTTTTCCAAAGCTTAATCTCAGAATTAGGATCTTTAATGGTATCCCATTTATTCACCGCTATGACAATTCCTTTTCCAGCATCAATCACATACGACAAAATATGTTTATCGTGTTCTAAAATTCCCTCTGATGCATCAATTACTAAAACACACACATCGCTTTTTTCAATCGCTTTCAAACTTCTTACTAAACTGTATTTTTCAACTTCTTCAAAAATACGACCTTTTTTTCGCATACCAGCGGTATCAATCATCACATATTCTTCATGATTATAAAAAAACGTTGTATCTGTTGCATCTCTTGTCGTTCCGGCAATAGAACTAACAATAACGCGTTCCTCATTTAAAACCGCATTAATTAAACTACTTTTACCCACATTTGGTCTTCCAATAAAACAAAACTTTAATCGAGAATCTTCACTTTCAGTTTCCACTTCCATTTCACGAGTAACGGCCTCTAATAGTTCTTTAAAACCTAAATTATGAGAAGCACTAACTGAAAAAAGATCTGAAAAACCAAGTTCATAATATTGGTACGTCCCTTCTAGACGTTTTTCATTATCCACTTTATTCACTACAACAAAAACTTTTTTATTTGTTTTTAAAAGTCGATTGCGAATTTTAAAATCACTGACAGTTAAATCCGATTTGCCATCCACAACAAATAAAACCAAATCCGATTCTTCAATTGCTAGCGTCGTTTGAATTAAAATATCTTTATCGAAATCTTCATTCCCATCTAATCCACCTGTATCAATAAGTAAAAAAGATTTTTCATTATAATGGACTTCACCATAGATACGGTCTCTTGTTATACCAGGTGTATCCATAACAATGGCTTTATCTTCTTTAATCAAACGATTAAAAATAGTGGATTTTCCTACATTAGGTTTCCCAACCAAACAGACGGTTTTTTTCATAAATAACGCCCCCTTTTTTAGGTTCTTATTTTAACATATTATTAATGAATTAGCAAATTAATGGCACTCAGAAGTCGTAATACACTGGTTAGCTTCGCTTTCTCTTGAACTTTCGTTTCCATACAAATCACCAAAATGAACATAAATCCGACCATACTTTTCATAAACAACTATTTTATCTTGTTCCATATTTTCATTGGTTCGTGGATCCACTACATTTCCTTCCTCAGCTTTTTCTTTTTTTAAATAACCTTTATTTAAAAGATCGATTACTTTTATTTCTTGAGCATTAAAAGAACCACCTTCTACTGTATACTGTTTTCCTTTTTTATCAACGCAAGTTTGATTATTAATATAATAATTTTTATCTCCAAACGTTTCTTTATAATCTTCACCATACAAGGAAGCCGCATTAACAATCGAATTCACTTTTTCACAAAATAAATTTCCCTTAATTTTTCTAGAAATACTAATAGTGCTAGGAACCGCTATACTAACAATTATTGCTAATATAACAATCACTGCAAGCAATTCAACTAAAGTAAAACCTTTATTATTCATACAATCACCTTACCTTAACTATATCACAAAGAAAAAACGATGTAAATTAAACACCGCTTAAATAAAACGAATTGACTGTAAAACATCCAGCACTTGCTCATAAGTAAAATAATGTTCTTCATTGGACCAAAAAGCTAAATCATACATTTCCTCACCATTAGCAACCGTTACAAAATAGCTATTATTTCCAAAAGCCATAAATCCATTTAAATCTTTAACTAAAAAATAGTTTTCTTTTGAAAAATAAGAAGCAATTAAAGTGTAATTCTCCGCTAAACTATTCATCTTTAGATGATTTAAACTCCATAGTAAAGATTCTTTCTCATCCTTATGTTCATAGTAATATTTAAACAAATCGATCCCATTTTGCAAATGATAGCGTTGCATTAATTTTTCTGAGTTTAATCGTTTCATTTGATTAATATCTTCTAAAACTTCTTTATAATAACGAGCCTTAGAACTGATAATAATTCGAAGAGGATCATTTTCTTCTTTTGATACAAACGTTTTAGTATTATTTGAAGACTCATCTTTAACTTCCTGAAACATTTCTGGAATATGAAGACTTATTTTTTCAAAACTCACATTTTGCTCCAGCTGATTTTGTGTAATCTCCAAATTTGCAATATTAGAAAATATACTTTTGAAATCTTTACTCCCTTCATAAAAAAGAACTAAATAATTTTTAACACCTACTAATAACCCAACAATTAAAATGAAGACCCCAAATACAATAAACTTACGTTTCATAAAATCACTCCTATTTTAAGGATAACAAAATTTGAATAAATTGAATATTTATTTTTTTATATTTTTTAACAATTAACAAAAAATATACATTTTTAAATTTAAAACTAAAAAAATCATTTATTTAAAATGATTCTATATTAATTTTCACTTTTTTCTTCCCATGAAGATAAGAATACGTTTGAACCATAGTTCGAATAGCTTTTGCGGTATTCCCATTTTTTCCAATAACCGCACCCATATCTGTTTCTTTAACAAGAACTTCTATTTGAATAACTTCTTCATCACTACCGATTTCTTTAACTCGTATCATTTCTGGAAAGGAAGCAACACTTTTTACTAAAAACTCAATATAAGAAACAAGGTCCATATTACTTACCTGCTTTTTTTGAGTCAGCAAATTTTTTCATAACACCTTGTTTTGAAAGAATATTTTTAACGGTCTCAGTAGGTTGTGCTCCATTACTTAACCAGTATAGTGCTCTTTCTTCATCAATTTTAATCTCAGCGGGTTTTGTAATAGGATTATATGTACCAACAACTTCTAAAAATCTTCCATCTCTTGGAAATCTTGAATCTGCTGCTACAACACGATAAAAGGGTCTTTGTTTTGCACCCATTCTTTTTAATCTTAACTTAACTGCCATAGTTTCTCCTCCTTAATTCTTTTGTAGTATACCATTAAAGAAAAATAGTGTCAACACATTTTGGTTGACACTATTTCAAATATTCTTCATCAATTTCATCAATTGCTACCTCATCATGACTACTCATAACTTCATCGTCATTGATTTCTTCATAATCATCTTCATCCTCTTCAATACTAACTTTTATTTTAGTATCACCAATAACTTCAACTCCAAGTTCTTTCTCAATAACTAAATCAACCGTATCACCATTAATTGTTACATTAGAAACAGATGGTTGTTTTAAACTTCTAACAATAATTTCTTCATTGTTCGTAAGAATACTATTATCTTTTAAACGTACAGGCATTTTATCTTGATAATCAACTGATTTTGTTGTCACAGCTGTTTTAGTATCACTATCATAAGAGTACCAAACATTAATGTCATACGTACCTAGTATGTTTACAAGACCATTATTATTAACACCATTAAATTTATGATTAATAATCCAACAACCCAATATGGTATCTGGTTTTAGTTCAGGAGTTATCTTAAATTCATTGGTACTATTTTTTTTCGATTTACCAATAATAGCTTTGGTAACAATCTCTTTAAAATTAGCCACTTCCTCATCTCCTCTAATTTAATGTATGCAAAGTTTTTTTTTTGTAGACAAAAACTTGAACAATTTACAAATTTATATTATTATACAAAACCAAGGAGAAGAATATGAATCACCTTTATATAAGTAAAGAAAAATTGAATAACTATCCTCTATTCAGTAAGGAATACTCAGTTGAAGCAAAAATAAGAATATTAAATGATCAAGAACTTTTAAAAATTTTTCATGAAGTGACAAAAGAAAAACTAGAGACCTTAGAAAGAATTTTAAAATACAATAAAATCCTTAATCAAATAAACGAATTTTTATTTTTTAAAGACTACATCATTGACGAAAAAACTCATGAAATATTGGGAATTATCATTGATAAAAGTTATGAAAAAAATTTATTTGAATACGCAAAAAAAGCAAAATTTAACGACTTAATTAAAGTTTTAAAAAAGATTGGTCAAACATTAGAACATCTAAAAGAACTAAAAAAAGCAGAACCGAATTTAAAAGGCTTTGCAATAGGAGACTTACAAGAAAGAAACATTTTAATAGAAGAAGAAACACATCAAATCAAAATCATCGACCTAGACAGTTGTACTTTTTCTACTCCCACTGTCTACCATTCTAAAAATTTAGTAGGTTTAAAAAACACACTCTTTCCATCCAATTTATCTTTTAAGTATCAACTAAATAACTACAAACTGATAAATTGTAACTTTAATACAGATATTTATTGTTATTTAATGATTATTCTTAAATTATTATTTAATTATGACATCACAACTTCTAAAATCAATATTCAATCTTATTCTTATCATATAGAAAATCTTTTAAATCAAGGGCTTCCAAAACCCATTTATGACAGTCTAATGGCTCTTTTTAAACCTATAAATAATTTAAATCCCTATCAATATTTAGAAGACATTCCCTATAAATTCGAAAGAAAAAAAGGGCATAACCCTTTTTAATAGTAACCATATCCACCAAAACCAGCGAATATAATGGCTAATAAAATAAATAATACAATAACAATAAAAGCAGTATTTATACCATTATTACAACAAGGTTTTTCTGGAGTGTTCTTTTTACAACAATTCATACTTAATCCCTCCTTTACCTTTTTTAAAAGACTAAATGAAAGCTCCTACAATAATAATTAATAAAATGAATAACACAAGGATAATTGCAGGACCAAGTCCGTTATTTCCACAACATTGACTCATATTTCATACCTCCTTTATTTGTCTTTTCATTTATATTGTATGGTTGAATAGATAAAGTGGTGCGTGTTCTTCTTGTATTTTTTTTGATAATTCGTTATAATATGTAGTGTTTAAGGAGGATAGAATGAAGAAAAAAATAATTGTGCTTGGAATTTGTACTTTAATGGTTTGTAGTTGTGGTAAAAAAATTCCCACTTTAAGTAATGGAGAGGAAGCCGTAGTAACCCTATCAAATGGAAACAACATCAGTGTCAATGAATTATACAACGATCTAAAAAACAGTTATGCACTGGATTCATTAATTAATTTAATTGACAAAAAAATATTAGAAGAAAAATATAAAGATCGTATAGAAAGTGCTAACGAATACACCGATGGAACAATGAAATCTTATGAAGAATATTATGGAGATCAATTACTATCAGTCATTCAATATTCAACGTCTTATTCTACAATTGAATCCTTCCGTAATTATATTTATTTAGATTACCTAAAAAAAGAGGCCATTGAAGACTACGCTAAAGAACAAATTACAGATAAAGAAATAAATGAATATTATGATAAAAATATCTATGGAGATGTCTTAGTAAAACATATCTTAGTAACTAAAAATGTGAAAGATGACGCAAGTGAAGAAGAAAAAACAAAAAGTGACAATGAAGCAAAAGAAAAAATAAATACCATCATTGCAAAATTAAAAGAAAGTAAAAACGTAAAAGAAACTTTTACTGAACTTGCTAAAGAATATTCTGAAGATGAATCAACTAAAAACGATGGCGGTTCACTTGGATACATCAATAATGGAACACTATCAAGCAATTATGATGAAATTTTAAAAAATGCTTTTAAATTAAAAAATGGTGAATTCTCAACTGAAATCATTACTACAAGTCTAGGATACCATGTTATATTTAGAGAAGATTCTAAAGAAAAAGCTAAAATTGAAGATGTGAAAGATACAATTATTGAAACACTTGCAACAGAATTAATGCAAGAAGATGCAACCGTTTCCGTTAAAGCTATGCAAGAATTACGTAAAAGTTATGGTGTGGATATTATAGATAGTGAAATTAAAACTCAATACGCTAATTATATTCAAAACGCTTTAACACAAGCACAAAAAGCAAATTCAAGTTCTAATGAATAAAAAGATATTGCAAAATATCTTTTTTTATGAAAAAAATTCTTCTAAAACTTCATTAAGCGCTTCAATTTCAAAACCTCGGCTTAAAAGCTTCATTTTTAATTGATATTGTAGTGTCGTTCCATCGTATTTTCGACTTAATTTAATATAAAACTTTTCTAATTCTTTTTTTAAAATCTCTTGACTAGAAGAAAAAGTACTATTATCTAAAACAGCCAGCACTTCTTCTTTTCTAAACCCCTCACTCAATAAAGAAAACATTACCTTTTCCTTTAATTTAACACTTCCTAAATGACGATTACTTTTTATTTTTTTATTAACAATAGAAGCAATTTTCTCTTTCCATACAGAGCTTGGAAAAGTTTCTAAATAATCTTTTATTTCTTTTTCTTCAAAACCTAACAATTTAAGCTTTTGAATTATTTTTAAAGGACCATGATTATTTAAATGAACTTGATCATTAATAAAGGACTCTAGATATTGTTTATCATTAATAAAACCTTCTTTTTCTAATCGTTCTAAACTTAAAAGAATATCCTTTTTTATAAAACCACTTTTTCCTAAATAATTTTCAACTTCTTTTTTAGAGCGTCTTTTAAAATTTAAATAATTTAAAGCTTTATAATAACATTCTATAGAAGCATTTTCCAAAATTAATTTTCTTAATAATTCTGAATCAACTTCTTTTTTTATTAAAAGATTATTTTTTAAAATAATTTCATCATATAAAACAATACTTTCATAATTACCAACAAAATCAAGAGTATAAGAATTTTTTTTCCCTTTTCTAAAACATTTAATTTTTATATTCATATTTTAATTCCTCTTTTGTATTGTACCTTTCTCTTCATTAATATTCAAGATGAATAAAAAAAGAAGATATCTTATGAACCTTCTTAAATTTTCAACTTATTTTTTTAGTGTTAATTTTATTACACTTTCATCATCATAAAGACCTTCACTTCCAGCATAAGTTCCATTTTGATTATATGAAAACATATTATCGACTTGATAACCAATAACATCATAATCATTAACCAAATAATTGATAACCTCTTCATTACTATAAACAATTTTTACAGTATCTGTCTTTTCATTTTCTATTGCAATACCTTTCACTGTTCGTCCAAGATTTTCATTAGATCCCCAATAAGATTTAGATGCATTTTTTAAAGAAGCTAAATCCTCTAACTGACCATATACGTCTGCATTATTGAGCGTGTCAATATCATCACCAATTGGAATAAAAGATATTTCATTTAATGGGGTTTCTTTTTCTTCATTAACTATAATACCCTCAATGACAACTTCTCCTGGATAAATATCTTGAATTGCATCATCTTTAGAAACAGACTCTTGATTTTCTTCTTTTTCAGTTTCAAATTCTTTATTCTCTTCAGATAACAACGTTTTAGTTTCTTGTTCTATCTCATTTACAGTGCCTTCAATAATTATTTCTCCTGGATACATGGCATTATCTTTACTGTTAACATCAACACTACTTAATTCTTCTTCCTTCTCTATTGGATTCAATGATTCTATATCAAAATCATTAGTAATTTCAGTTTCATTAACGTTTGATTCAGAATGATTTTTAAATAAAAACACACTGCCAAAAGAGGTAAGAGATAGGGTTGCAACTATTCCCCCTATAACTGTGACAATTCTATTTCTTGTTCTTTTTTTAATATATTGCTTAATTTCATTTTGATTTTCATAACTTTCAAATAATGCTTTTTCCTGATCTTTCGCAAGCGCCAAGTAATTAATAACAAAATCATCTAAAGTTTCCATTTCATTTCGTTCTACTAAAAAAGCGGGCGAAACAGTTAAAATTTGTTCAAATACACGATTAGTATTAAATAAATATTCCATTATATCAATATCAGCTGTAAAGGGTAATGAAACACTACAATATTTACTTTTATTATATTTTTCAAATTGTCTCATTAATTTTTGATTAACTTTCATCCAACTATTAATTTCAGTACGCGTTAATTGAGTAACATCCAAAAAAGCATATTTTTTGCTCTTTTTATAAATGGCATAAGATAATCTTCGAGCACAAAAATCATTTAATTTTTCTCCAATAAAATCTTTAATAGAACTTTTTTGATTCTGTTTTGAACCGCTCTTATTATAGATAAATTTTTCTTTTAAAGCATTAATTTTTTTGTTAAAAAATTTAGTTTTCTCTTTTTTATTATTTTTATCCTCATTCTTCTGAATCTCAATACCCTGCTCTTTAGCATAGGTTTCTATTTTTTTTCGATTAATTAATTTTTTAATATGTTGATAAATCATTGTTAAATCGGTGTGTCTTTTTATAAATTCAGCATCAACATCTTCATGGAAAGAAATAGAATCGATAAACTCTGATAATAATGGATATTTACCTGTATAATAATCAAAAGTATTAAAATGATTCTTTTTCAATTCCTCTATAATGTCAGCCATAATTTTTACTTTTTCAGCAATGAATTTAGTATTTTTAGGTCCTATTTTAATCAGTTGAAATAATTTTTCAGAAACTTCATACAAAGAATCTGTACTTAAATAAACTTTGCCTGTATTTTTAAAACACAAAGCTAAAATTTCATCCATAAAATAATTTTGTTTTGGATAACAAAGCATATTTTCATAAATCAAATGAGAATAGCCACGTTCACTCATAATTTGCTGCACTTCTTCCTTTGAAAAATAAACACATTTAGTCGAATAGTTTTTCATTTCATGTAATGAATTCAACACATTTTTTATTTCCTTTGTCTTAATTTTAAAATTTTTCAAAATATTTTCAAATTCCTGTGCTTCAATAAAATCTTCTGAAACTCTCGGATATAAAAGAGATTTAAACGTTGATAATGTATTAATTTCTTTTGAAAATTTATTTCCCAAATTAAATAAAATAGGACGCAATTGATAATAATCAATTATAAAATCTTTTTCTCCATCTTGAGGTTCAAGATGAATACTAGTTAAAATTTTCTCAACACCTTTTTTAGCTAAACCACGATCTAATAAAAATTCACGAATATCATTTTCCCAAAATAAAGAATTATCTTCAGCATATTCATAAACACTCTCATTTTTATCATAATCATCAAAATAATCCTCTTCATCATAAAATGAATCATTACCTTCAAAAAATTTCATTCCTAAATCACCTACTTGATAATAAGTGCCATCAATTTCATAACCCCTAAGTGTATACCCTTCTTTTTGCAATTCATTAAATTGTTTTACATTTGAAACGGAAAGAACTTCTCCATTTTTTTCAAAAACAAACGCCCTTCCTTCAGTAATATAATCAACATCTTCAGGACTTACTTTAAAAACATCTTTTTTAATCATAAACATTTCCCCCTTCTGTCATTTAAACGACATATATTGTACCATAATTAACAAATAAAATCAAGATTTACTTACTTAATTTTCTTATTAAACTTTGAGAATTATAATTTCCTTCACTACAAACATAATTTCCATTTTCATCAAATGAATACATATTATCGACTTGATACCCTAAAACATCATAATCTAAACTAATATAATGTTCAACTTCTTCATTCGAATAAACATTTTTAACATCATCATTATTCATTACTACAACGCTTCTAATTGTACGCTCTAGCTCAACAGAGTCATAATAAGGCTTTTGACCATTTTCATTATCAACTAAATCTAAAAATTGACCATACACTTTTGCACCTTCTAAAACTTGAACACTTTCCCCTATAGATAAATAATCTGTTTCATTTTCTTCTATTGAATTAGGATGATTTAAAACTTGTGTGGTAATAGACCTTTCACTAGTATTTTCTATATTTACACTTTTATTAACATTTTTTTCTACTAAATTTGACATTTCATAATTTAATTTTGAAAAAGTATTTTCTATATTTAGTCCCGTAAACTCATGCTCAATACCTTTCACCTCTTTATTATCAGATTCCGCATGAATTCCTTTAGTCCCAATACCTAAAACGACTACAAGAGCTAAACTCGCTACTTTACTTATATTTTTAATAATTTTATTTTTCATCTCTTTGCTTATCTTAAAATCAACAATTTTAGGTTTTGTTTCTATTTCAAAATAATCTTTCATATCATGAATATAAGAATTCATGTAACTAAAAAGTTTACCATCATAAACAGTTGAATTATTTAAACTAGAATTTAAATAATTATAAATCTTATTAACAATGATTAAAGCATATTCTTTTTCATAATCAAATAAATTATTTTCGCCTTTTTTTAGTATTTCTATATATTTTTTAGATGCCTGAACCATCTCTATTTTTTCATTTAAGGAAAAATCATTGATTTTTTTACTACTTAGTTTTTGACATAATAAATAAACTTGATATTTAGCATCTTTATTTCGTTTTTTTTCATTTCGATAATTTTTATTTTTTTGAAATAGTTTTTCTTTTTTCTCATTTTCAACTTGATGAATTATTGAAGGTGCTTCCTCATAAATAAAATTATCCTCTTCTTCTTCATAAGAAAGTCCTAAAAAATCTAATAGTTTACTTTCAAATAAAGTAAGTTCCTTTTCCTTCTTTTCAAATCTTTGAAAAAATTTTTTAAATTCAATTTTCTTTTTTACTTTCTTCTGTGGTAATTCTTCTAATGGAACTAAACCCATAAAATACAAAAAACGTTTTTCAAAACGATTCCAAGCTGAAGAAATCATTTCTGGAGTTAATTGAAACCTTTTCTTTTCATTTAGCAAAATAGGGTCATCCGCAACTTTTTCTCTTTCAAAATGAGGAATTACAAATCTTTTATCAATTTCTTCTTCATCATAAATATAATCATCATCAAAATAATCAATCGTATTATCAAATTTAGGTTCAGGTATAACAGTTGTTCTCAATATTTCTTCAATAGAAGGTAGAGCGATTTTATTTTTTTCTTCATAATTAGCTCGGTTATCAACAAAAGTCGGTTGTGAATAAGCTTGTTTTCTTTTTTCTAATTCTAACTTATCTTCTTCAGCCTTTCTTAAAGCCTCTTTATACTCATGCTCAATATATAAACTTTCGCGATAAGTATTCATTTGCTTTATAGGATAAAAAAGCGTTCTGAGATCTTTAATCACTTTATCTTTATCAATATCTTTTTGAACAGCTTTTTTAAAATTGTTAACGTCATGAACATAATTTGAAACTTTTTTCTGCGTAACCGCTTCAGCTACTTTTATAAATTCATTGTAATCCACTAAATAAGCTGTCTTTCCAGTTGGTAACACTATTTCTCTTTTAGAGAGTTGACTTATAATTTTTATAATATCACGTGCCAAAATTCCAGATACATTTAGTTGATGAATTAAATCATGCGCCCACACCAAAGAACTCCCTTTTTTAGGTTGATTTATCCCCATAAATCATAACCCCCTCTTTTTGCGCTATACAATACCATAAAAAGCAAAAAAAATCAAGTTTTTTTACTAATAAAAAAAATACCAGAAATTACCTTAATTTCTGATATTCTTCACAAACTTGATTTAAATCTTGTAACATTAAATCCACTTCTTCCATGGTTTTAACCCTTGCGCCACTAGCAAACTTATGTCCTCCACCATGAAACTGTTCAGCAACCGTATTGATAATAGGACCTCGACTCCGTATATTAATTTTATAGATCTCGTTTTTCTCATCATACGTTATAAAAACCCAAACAAGAACTTCTTTAATAAAATTAAAATCATTTATCATATTAGAAGGTGTGGCTAAATCGACATTATATTTATTTATAATTTCTGGCATAATTTTAATAAACGCCAAACCACTCTCTTGAATTTCTAAATTTTCTCCAAGATACCCATGAAAACGAATTTCATTAATTGGCCGCTCATACAAAGAAGCGTAAAGCCGATTAAAATCCAATCGATAATCATCAATCAATTTAGAAATAATTTGAAAAGTCTTTGCGGATGTATATGAAAGTAAAAAACGATCACTATCGGAAACAATACCTAAAAATAAATTTTCAGCAACCGAAACGTTCATTTTTAAAGGGGTTTTATAAATAAGCTCCGCCACTAATTGACAGGCACTCGAAGCCGTATCATCAACAAGTTCCAACTCACTAACCTTTTCTGAACAAGGATGATGATCAATTTTAATTACTTCTTGATAATTCAATTGAAAAATATCATCCACTCGATCTAAATTAGGAACATCAGTAATGATAAGTAGACAAGATTTTAAAGTATCCAAAGCAACTTTATCTAAAAGACCAAATTTCTTAAATCGATACACTGATGCGCCTACCGCATACACATTTTTATTTGGAAAAGTGTATTTGATAGCATCTCTTAAAGCAATTTGACTTGTCACCGCATCAGGATCTGGACCAACATGTCTAGCAATGACAATCGTTTGATATTTTTTTATCTTTTTATAAATTTGTTTATAAACATTCCTAGACATAACGCTCTCTTTTCTATTTAACTAATTAAATGGTAAGTATCTAAAGCAATCATTAATTCTTCGTTTGTCGGTACCACATAAACTGGAATTTGACTTTCTTTTGAAGAAATAATGCCTTCTTGTTTATCCATGTAAGAAGCAATTTTCATATTTTCTTCCTGATCTAGAACCATTCCCAAACAATTTAATTTAGAAACAATTTCTTCTCTAAATTCTCGTGCATTCTCACCAAGCCCCGCCGTAAAAACTAAAGCATCTACCTTTCCTTCTAAACGAACAAAATATTTTGCAATATAATCGACAACTTTTGAAACATACATATCATTAGCTAAAATACAATTTTTATCATTATTTTGCATACCGACTTCAATATCTCGGTGATCCGCATATTTTTCACTAATACCGAATAACCCACTTTGTTTATTTAAAATAGCATCCACTTCTTCAATAGATTTACCCGTTTTTTTCATAATAAATGGAACAATAGAATAATCAATATCCCCACTACGTGTTCCCATCATCAAACCTGAATTAGGTGAAAAACCCATTGTTGTATCAATACTTTTTGAATCCTTAATACAAGCAACACTTCCGCCACTTCCAATATGACAATTAATAATATTAATTGATTCTTTACCTAAAAGCTTTTTCATTCTGTTCGTAATGTATTTATGACTGGTTCCATGAAAACCATACTTACGAATGCCATAATTTTTATACCATGAATAAGGAACAGGATACATAAAAGCAAGTTCATTCATAGTTTGATGGAAAGACGTATCAAAAACACCCACCATAGGTGTATTAGGCAATTCATTTTGGAAAGCTTTAATACAAGCAATCATGGCTGGATTATGTAAAGGAGCTAAGTCATTAAATTCTTCGACCGCTTTCATCACTTCATCATTTAATAAAACCGAATCCTTAAATTTATCACCACCATGAACCAAACGATGACCTACACCATCAATTTCGTCTAAAGAAGAGACAATTTTATTCTCAATTAGCTCTTCTTTTAAATACTTAACCGCATCCGTATGATCTTTTAAATCCACTTCTCTTTTTGTTTTGCTTCCATTCATCTTAATATTATAAAAACTTCCATTAAGACCAATCTTTTCAAAATACCCACTTATTAATTCTTGTTCACTAGGAAGTTCAATACAATTAAACTTTAAAGATGAACTCCCAGCATTCACCGTCAATATTTTCATTTCATTCACCTCATTATCATTATACAAAAAAAAAAGAGATTTGACTATCTCTAATTACATTCCCATTAACATTAATACAGCAAAAATTAATAAAATCATAACCCCTAATCCAGTTGTAATTAACATACTCATGGTTTTAGATTCCATCTTTTCTAAACGTTCTTTATATCTTGTTTCACGTGCTTTTTGTTGTAAATTGGAAATGGTCTTGGAAAACGCTAACAATTGATCTTGTTTATGTTCTTGTCTTCCTAAACTCAAACGATATAAAAGACGCATCATTCTCATTGAATCTCTTACAGGGTATTCACGAGCAAATCGAACATAAGGATCGATCTTATCATTACCAGCGTTTATTTCATTAATTAAGTCTTGTAATCCCTCTCTAAAAATAGCTGGGGCATCATTTATCGACTTACCAATAGCAACAGGGACTGTATAATGCTGAATTAAAATCTCTAAACTCTTCAAATAATGAGGGAGCATAGAATTAATCTCATGCAAATGCGCTTTGTAATATTTTTTAATATTGAAATAATCCAGTTTAAATACTAAAAAACCACCAATAAAACAAAATAAGATCGTGACGTAATTCAACTTAGAAATAAAACAAAAAACTAAAACAACAATAGTAATAAGTCCATTACGAATTCGTTTATTAAATAAAATATCGCCATTAACACCCTCACCATATTTTGCTCTTACATAAAAATCCCAATCGTCTTCTTTTAATTTTCTAAAATAAACTTCATTATCAGCAATAAAACGATTCGCACTAATGCGTCCTGTATAATTCATAACAAACAAAATGATTAAACCTATAATTAATATCTCTATAGCCATTATTCTACCCCCACATCGTCGTTATAATATTTTTCACCACTAAGTAAGAAATAACTATTAATGATAATGATTAAGTGTAAAATAAATTGAACATACCAAATATCTAAAAGTTCAATATAACTATCTGTCCCAAGTAAAAATTGCATAGCCATCACAAGTAAAAATAAGGCTAAACCAAATGTAATAAAACGGTTATGAAAATTTTTACGATCCGCTTGATCTCGGTATACGCCCTCAACTAACGCATCAATATCTTGACTCATATTTTCTAAAGCTTCTCCAGAATCTTTAGCTCCTTCTTTAGTAATCTGTAAGAAAAGTTGATTCATATTTTTAACCATATAGAAAGGATACTTCGTATTAAAGTAATCAATCGATTCATCAATCGTTCCGTTTTGGTATGACATTTCAATCATTGTTTTAACATCTTGCAAGACTGGATCTTCTAAAATTCCAGAATCTCTTACTCCTTCTAGACTTTTAACAAAACTTTGAGTCGTCGTAAATTCCATAATGACGTTCGTAGTATAAATTTGAACTTGTTCAAATATAAATTCACTATAAATCTTTTGATACCTTAAATAAGCCAAATAGGGAATAAAAGCAATCGCAATTAAAGCATAAATAATCGCAATTAAAATATTATAAAAATATAAATAAGAAATTCCTCCCGCTACTAGAGCAAAAATCATTATTTGAGTCGCATATTGTTTACTTGTAAACTCTTGATTTAAAGCCTTAACTTTTTCTCTTACCTCTTTATAACTATAAGGAGCAAATTTTTCATAAGTATCCTTTACTTGAGTTACAAAAAAACGATAAATATTTTCCCCATTATTATGTCGATAAGAAACAACATAAATACCTATGATCCATAAAATAATTAATTCCATTTCATACCTACTTTCCTACACACCATTTTGTCCTGCAACTGGGTTTCCAGTAATAACGTTACCATTTTGCGGATTTGAATTCGTTCTAAAAACATTATCGGGCAGAATAACACCTTGAATCGCTAAATAACCTCGTAAATACTTAGTAGGATTATTAAAACTTATCTTCCCATCCATTGTTTTTTGATAAATGATATTCGTCTGAGCTTTATTTTCATCATCAACGTAAAACTCACAAACTTCAAAGATCTCTCTTTGAAATCTTCCTAGTTCTTTGCTCATATATCCTTTCACATAAACACCAATTTGTACATAGCGATGAATGGTTACTAAAAATTGTTCTACTTCTTGATTTGACTCAAGCAAACTGTACATACGCATGGGTATACTTGCCGCCTTGTCAGCATGAATTGTTGATAATATATGATGCCCTGAAGAAATGGAATTACGTACGGCTAAAACAGCTTCGGCACTACGAACCTCACTTAACAAAATCCAAATGGGATTTTGTCGCATACAAGTTACTAACACTTCCGTATAAGAAGCAATATTATTCGTTTTCATTGCTACGATATCTCGATGTGGAAAAATACGATCAAGATGAAGTTCTAAAGTATCTTCAATAGAAATAAGTTTTTCATCCTCTTTTGTCATACTTGCCAAATACTTTACAAGTTCGGTTTTACCAGAGCCCGTCTCTCCACTAACAATAATGTTTGCGTGTCCTTGAACACATTGAATTAACAAATTGAGTATATCCTCAGAAACATATTTTTCATCAATCATTTTTTCTCTATTTAAACGAATTTTAGCTGGTGTTTTACGAATTAAACAAGCAATACCATTTGTAGCAATTGAATCATGAACAAAATTCATACGAAGTTCGGTAGACTCGGCATCCAAAAAAGGATGAGCCATATTAAACGTTTTTCCCATAACATTTGAGCATTGAAACGCCAGTTTTTCCATTAAAGTATTATTTATTTCAGGTCGCTCTACTTTAAAAACCCCTCTAGAAAGAGTTTTAAGCCATACTTGTCCTCCATTACTATAAGAAATATCGGTTACATCATCAAGTCTTAAAAACTCATCTAAAGGTCCAAAGTCAAGTTGAGAAAAGATAGCATCATTCATGAAGTCACACCCTTTCTTTTATTCTTTTATTAATTGGTATCAACATCAAAAACGTTATTGTCGTCATTATCATTTGCATTATCATCTGGAATAGTTTGAATAGGTTGATCTTGTACCGCTGAAATACTTTTCGCATTAATAAAATTCTTAATTTGCTCACTTGTAATTAAAGTTTCTCCAGGATTTGCACTATAAGAAGCATTTCTTGGTACTGGAGTAATTTCAATTGAAGAACCTGTTATGTAGTCTGCTCTTCTTAATAAATCAAACATTTCATCAGGAACAGCAAATAACAATTCACTAGGTGTACGGGTTTCAACCGTAGTTTCGAATACATGATTACCTTGACTATCTTTAACAGCAAGTACTTTAATACTTTCAATTAATTTCCCATACATAACAACACCTGTATCATCAATAGCTTTAAAATATAAATCAATATAATTATCTGGATAAATAGAATTACCATAAGTAGAATGTAAATCTACACCTAAGCTATAAATAGTATAACCATCTGGAATGTTGGCAAAAGCACTATCAGGCATCTTATTCTTCTCTAAAATTTGAGATGTATAAAACATACTATTAGCGGGTATTGTTGTTCCAAAAGCCACATAATGATCCAATAAAGACTTACGATCTGTAATCAAATTTGGACTATTTTTAACAACGCTACTTGATACCTCCATAAAACCTATCATATCTTCTGTAATTAATGTACGTGAAGATAAATCAACTTTGGCATATGGCACACTCACTGGAGTAGTTGCTTGTTTTACACGATAATTATAAAACACATACAAAACCAATATACCAAGTAACACCCCTAAAATTGTTACAGTATTTTTATTTCCTAAAAATCTTTTTACTGTAGTTAAAATATTTCCCATTTTATTTCCTCCTAAAATCTATAATTTAACTTATTTAATAAGTAATTCCTTCAAAATAACTTTTCATAATTACATTGAGAAGATTAAGTGCTCCATTTTGCTCCTAAATTCATATCTTGAGTAACAGATTTATTAAAATCCCAACAAGTTCCATTAAAGGTCCAACATATAAAATTGTATCCTACTTTAACTGGATCCGCTGGCCTAGTCGCCTTATTACCATAATTGACTTTTTGACTTGACACTACTCCAGTAGGCGTTGAAAAAACAACATCATAAACTTGATTTTCTAGCTCATCACCAGTGATACCACTTCCTGGTTCACCACTTTCACCTGAAATTTCTAATATAGCATCCACTTTATTAACAATATCAAAATTGGTTGAATCTCCAGCTATTCTAAAAGTTCGACTCTTTGAAGTAACCTTCACACTCACTTTAGGTGGTGCTTCATAAATATCATAAAAATCAATCTGATACGTATCAAAACTTACATTTTCAGCAAATCTTCTTAAAAAAGATTCAACAAATTTTTCACGATCTATTTTTAATTCTCCATATTTTCGATAATAACCTAAATTAATAGCATCAATCATAGCCGCTTCTGTTACTTCTTTAATCAAATAGTATTCTTGGGTATTCTTAGTCGTTACGTTAGAAATGAGCATCATAATAACCGCTACAAACACACCAAGCATAATAATCCAATAGCCCCAAATTGTTTCTTTCATAGTCGATTACTCCCTCTTCCTACTTCCAAGACGGTCCTTGATGATCACCTATACTTGTCCAAACTTTACTTGACCAATCACTATTTCTTCTTAATTCTTTAAAATAACCCAATGATTGACCTTTATCTAAAAACTCACTAATTCCATAGACATTATTTCCTATTGAATGAAATTCTAAATCTTCATTATCATAAGTTATACCCTTATTATAATCTCTTATTTCTTTCATTTGCTCAGCTGTAATTTGGTATGAATATTCTGATTCCTTATAGATACTTTCATTTGCATTTTCAATAGCCTTTATTGTCGCTTTTCCTTTCTCATTATTCCAATTACTTCCCATATTACGATTATTTGGATTCACTTCAGCTAGTGAAATCTGACGATATTTATAAGTTGCGCTATCGCCATCAAAAATACAATTAATACAATAAATTTCACACTCAGGACATTCAGGCTCTGGGTGGTTTATAATACAAAATTTTTCCCCTTGTATATATTTTTCAACACAGTCAGGATTATCTCCGCAATTACATTCATATTCACATTCTGGGCAATCAACCACATACACACAAACATATTGAAGACTTGTACTTAATCCAGGACGTCCATCACCTGAACTTTTAGCAACTTCATTTAATCTACCTAATTGAGAATCATTACAAGTTCCATTATTATTGTTATATTGACCAATATTTTTAAAATCTAGTTTCCAATTATAAACACCAGTTGGAGTTTTAAACATTATAGGGAAAACAGCTCCTAAATAATAATAGTCTTCATATGGACCAGTAGCACCAGAAGGCACTTCGCCTATCGTTCCATGCGGATAATTTGAAACAAATTGATTCTGATTTTTAAATGTAGCATCTCCTGTAGATTCTTTTTTTAAATAATAAATATGTTTTACTAAAGTAGAGATGTGTTCTGCTTTACTACTATTAGAACAATTCTCTGTATTACAAAATAAATAATCTACATTTTCCAATATTTGATCTAAATTACCTACTTCAGTCGTATTTGAATATTCATTATTAATACTTTTATCTTTAGCATCTCTATAACTTACTTTATAATCCTTATGGATTTCAGCTTCTCCATCCATTTCAAATTTAATTTGTCCATTATAGGATTCTCGATAATCAAAGACTACATCAGGATCAAAACACAAATTATTCGACCAACCATAACATTCTTTCATGTGTTTAATAGTTGCATTAATTTTTTCTTTAGCAGCATTCATTGCATTTACAGCAGCATCATAAGCTGATTGATATTCTCCAAGTGTACGATAAGTTCCAGAAATACTATAGCTTCCTGAACAACCACTACAAGAATATTTCCCTCCTAAATAATCATGTAAAGAAGATGTACTTATATTTACATTATAAGTTCCTTCATCAGCATTTTTAACAGTTAAATTAACTATACTATAAGATTTATCAGCCCCAGTTTGTTCATCGTTTGTATAGGAATTAGTACAAGATGTTGGTTGGAGACAAGTATTAGTGGTAGTGTCATACTTAGCACATCCTGTTGATGTACATGTAACAGTGTTATTATCTACACTTACTATATTTTTAACAGATTCTAATCTTGCTTTAGCAATTTGCATTGTATTAAATTTTTGAGCAAGATCTTCTTGCTGACTTTTAATATCTTTAATAAATTTATCAATATCTATATTTTTTGTACTTTTATCAGGTCCTGTTGCATAGCAAGTTCTATCAGAATGAACTGTCGTAGGCTCTAAAATAAAATACCTTCCAGAATCACCATATTTGGCACCAGGAAGCCCCATATTATAGTCTTCTTTACACCACACAGAACAATAAGGATTTTTAACACTTTCAGTTTCCACTTGTCCATCTATCATTTTATAAGTATTTCCAGCATCATCTACACTGTTTAGAACACATTGAACGACATTTTTAGGAGAAGTTATAGTAATTTTTTTACCAGAAGCATCATCGCAGTATGAAGGAATTTCAATTTTAGTCTTTTCTGTACAAACCTTATCTTCATCACAATAAGTCTTATAGTAATTTCCTCCTAAATTCGATTCAATTTTACCTACATAAGGGGGTTGAGACACAGTTGAATTTTCTATAGCACTAGCTTCAAAACTATTTGTTTCACTATGAATAACTGTTAATAATTTTTGAAACGAACCGCCCTTTGTACTACTACACATATAATAACCACTAGCTCCATAATAAGAATTAATGGTATAAGAACAATTAGGTTGAGCGACTGTCAATTCAATTTCGCCAGAACTACCATTCCAAGTCCAATCTATTTTTTCACATTCTTTACAAGTAAATTTCAAATTATTTTTATCAATTGGCTTATCAGAACTTATTTTAAGAACAATATGATTTTCAGAACTTTTTCCATTATCTTTTTCAAATTTAATGTAACCTCCATCACTCATATTACCCTTGTATCCAGAATTATCATAAGCTTGTGTTGCTAATTGATAGGCACTATTAATAATACTTTCAGCAGTATCATTTTTTCCATATAAATATTGTTTATAATTTTTATCATATGAACTACAATTTGTATTTCCGGCATGCCCACCTTCTGCACATTGCCTTGACCACCAATAATTAACAATTGATGCCGCAGTGTAATTATTATTAGCAAAATTATTTGTACCAGTTGCTACCGCCAACATACGAATAGCCAAAACATTAACTGTGTTGTTATCCGTTAAATGATCTAAAATCCACATAAAACGTCCAGAATGAGGATTATTACCACTTAAAGTTTCACATTGATAATCATTCCAACCATTTGGTAAAGATTTTCCAGGATCCATACAATACGCTTTATAAGAAACACCATTAGGATCTTTCATTTCATATTCATAAGCGGTATAATTTGTTCCATTCCAGCGCGTAATTCCTGTAGACGTTGAGGAATTATAATATCTTGCTTGAAAAGCCGCCTCAACAAAGTGAATATTTACAAATGAACAAAGCATAATACAACATATTAAAATTAGTCTATTTTTATTTTTTATCATAATACTCTACTCCTTCTCTTTTTAATAAGAATCACAGTAGTAGCAACCCCTGAAATGATAACTACAATTGTTATAATATAAATCACTATTTTATTCTTTTCATAAAACTCTTTTATTTTTTCAATTACACTTTGATTTTCTTCTTCTTTTTTCTTTTCTTCTTCTGTTTTATTTGATTTATACTTTTCAAGCCGCGTCAAAAAAGTATTAAAATCAACCGTTTCTCCATCTATAAATTCTTGACAATAATAAAACTCTGGATATTCATCGCAAGCTGCCATATTAGATTGAGAATTATAGACTGGTGTTTTAATATATAACTTTCTATACAGCTCTCCGATACAAGTATATTTATTAGAATGAACTTCAATTGTATAATTAATAACTTTGGCTACATTTTTTGTTTCGAAACTAACAATTCCGTCTTTAGCATCTTTACTATAAAATGTTTGAATCGATGAATCATAATCATTAGTTACAGTAACATATACATCATCTGTAACATTAAGAATACTAATTTTAAAGCCCCTTACATAATAGTCTACAATAGGATCTACTTCTTCTCCACTGTCCATTTCTACTATTTTCCCATCATAAATATCTATAACTTCATAATTTGCTTTAACATTATTAGCTATCTCATTTAATTCCGCTTGTTCTTTATAACTACATGTACTAGCCGCTTTTGTATCAATAGGAGTAATTATAAGGGCAAAGACGAGAATAGCACCTAATAAACTCTTTTTCATCTAATCCACCAACCTAAATAAATCTGAGTAGATTATAACATAGGAGATAACGAATTACAAGTACAAAAATCACGGAAAATCTAGGTGAAACCTAAGGAAAACAAAAAAAGAACGATGCCTCTTGTCCTTTTTATTTTTAATTTATAAATCAAATTGAGAATTATAAAGTTCTGCATAAAAACCCCTACTTTGACAGTTTTATAAAACAAGCACTTTCTAAGCTAGACAAAATCTAGTTTTTTTGTCATTTACATATTGCGTACGTTTTCGTCTTTTGTTATGATTGAATTGTAAGGTAGTGTTATTATGAGACTTAAAATCACTAAATCTAAAAATAATGTGCATTATTCCATCATTAAAGACTTTACTCCTCTTAATGGAAAACGCACTACCAAAATTTTCGAAAACTTAGGAAATCAACACCAAATAGAAGAACGTTTTGGAAAAGAAAAGCCTTTAATTAAAATAAGAGAATATATTTCTTCTCTAAACAAGCAAGAAAAAGAAGAAATAATTAAAAAGGAATTCAATCCTAACAAA
>CAJTUR010000008.1 GCA_910579535.1 uncultured Bacilli bacterium | reverse complement strand
ATTACTGAGTGATTCCGATTAAAACCCCGTTGCTTGCGGCGGGTTGTAGTTTATATTAAAAGAAGATAGAGCAAATTTTAAAGTAGCAATAAATGTAACCGATAAAGCTGGAAATGTGTGTCATAAAGAAGTGACAGTAAAAAAAGATTCAACCGCTCCGACATGCGATTATAGTGGAGAATCGACAACATGGACGAACAGTAATCGAACGATAAGCTTAGGATGTGAAGACAATTTAAGTGGTTGTGCAAAGTCATATAATTGGAGTAAAACATATAGTAATACAATAGGTAAAGCTGAATTTGGAAATTATACAATAGAAGACGAAGCTGGAAATAAAACAGAATGTAATAGACAAGTGGATGCATATGTGGATAAGAATGCACCAAGTTGTGAAATTGATGTGTCAGGAACAATAGGGTCAAATAGTTGGTATACAAGTGATGTTGCTATTGAATTTAAAGATGGTTCTGCTTTTGAAGACAAATTTGAGAGTGGAGTTAAAACGAAGACAATAAAAGTAAATGGAGAAGAACAAACAGATGAATCTTATACTTTAGATTATGATACATCAAGTTTAAATGTATTGATAAGTGTTACAGATAATGCTGGTAATACTTGTACAAAAGAAACTACGGTTAAAAGAGATATCACGCCACCAAGATGCTCTTATTCAGGAGAATCCACCAGCTGGACTTCAGGTAATCGGACAATAAGCTTAAGCTGTGGGGATAACTTAAGTGGTTGCGTTCGAACAGAAATTCATAGTCAAACTTATACTAGTACATCAAGTAAAAGCAATTTTGGAAGTTATACAATAGCAGACCGTGCTGGAAATTATAATATATGTAATCGTGAGGTTAATGTGTATATTGATAAGTGTGAAAGTTCTACAGCAAAATATGGAAGTTGGAGCGAATGTAGCAAAAAATGTGGTGGCGGAAAAAAGAAAAGAAGCATTTCTTATAAGAGCACTACGGGTAGTGGCTTTACTTGTGATCCTGCTGGAAGAAGAACTAGTGAAAGTATGGACTGTAATACTCAAGCATGTTCATCTGGAGGCGGCGGTGGATCTGGGGAATGTACTTATGGTTATGGCTGTTGCGATGCTGCTGGTCAATGCAAATGTAATTGTGATCCAGGTGCTTACCAACTAGATAGTTGTTGTCATTAAGAGGTGAAGGATGAAAAGAGATAAAAAAAATATTATAATATTTCTATTATTGGTTGGAATTATTGTTGCTATAGGTGTTGATTTATTTTTGGTTTTTAATAACAAAAATGGCATTAACGAGAATAACAATAAGGAGCCAAATAATGTATCGCCTCCAAATAGTGACTATACTTCCTACAATTGTTCGATGAATGGGAAGTCCTACACGCCGTTTGAAGATGTTAAAGTTTATATGTATGATATTGAAGGTAATATTAGTTTAATATATAGTAAGGACACAGAAAGTTATATTGTAAGAGGTAAAGAGAACTATAAGTTTGTAGATCCAGCTAATTACTTAGGGAATGTTGAGAAAATGAAACTTTTTAAAAATCACGAATATGAAAGAGACGATGAAAATGCAACAATTAAATTAGATTATGAAGAGTTTATAGAATATACTGAGATTTCTAAATATATTGAACAATTGAAAGAAACAGGATATGATTGTATAGCTATTAATACCTAAGCTTAATTTAAATCAAAAGAAATAGCTCAAGAAATTTTTTTATACTTACAATAAAATAGATGGTAGGTAATATAAATTTTCTTGACACACCTAGTAATAATTGTTGTTTTCCATAAATAATTCTTTTGATGAGTTTAAAGTTGTTGTTATCTTAAACAAATTCAGAATTTTAGCTTATTAGATATTGCATTTTTAATGTGGCAATATCTTTTTTTAATCCATTACAAAAAGAATTTTTCTTTAAGTTGTATAGATAATTGTATTATTCAAATAATAACTTTGAACAGTTATAAGATAAATAGTTCTTTTTCATTAAAATCAATATATATCCTTTTTAAAGCCCTAATAGAATCAAAATATCTTTTCAAACTAATTACTCAACAATATATACATTTATAAAATTCTCTAAACTCTATTTTCTTTTGTAACGTTTACTAAGGAATATATTTTTTACTTCTTCAGCTATTATTTTAGGCATTTTTAATTCATTGAATTTATCCATTATTTTTTATAATAGGTTCTTCTTTTTCTTGTTCCCTTATTTTTTTAATTTTATCGTAGTGAGACAAATATTTATGACAACAAAAACCGTTATCTTTTTTCTTTTAATCTATGTTATAATAAATAAAAGAAGGAATGACCATGTATTTAATTTATGGAGAAAGTTTTTGTCTCATAGAAGAAGAAATTCAAAAGATAATTAAAAACGAGACAAATAGTGTAACTATAGATTTAATGGATTCAAATATCGAAGACGTTTTAACAGAAGCTACCTATGTTTCAATGTTTGAAGAATTTAAATTCATAATTGTTAAAAACGCTCTTCTCTTTACAAGTAGTAAAGAAAAAGAAGAAGACGTACAAAAGATTTTAAATTACATGGAAAATCCTGTTCCTTCCACAACGATAATATTTACTACATACGAAAAAATAGACAATCGTAAAAAAGTGACTAAAGCGTTTGAAAAAAAATATAAAATAATAAACGTAGGTGGACTTTCTAAAATGGATTTAATAGCTAAAGGAAGAGAGCTTATCTTTAAAAACAAATATAAAATAGAGAATGAAACATTAGAATACATAACAGAATCTTGTCAAAACAATTATGATTTAATTTATAATGAAATTCAAAAATTATTTTTATATTATGAAACACCTTCTACCATTCGATTAGAAGACGTAAAAGAAATCATTTCAAAATCGATTGTAGACAATAATTTTAAATTTATAGAAGCTATTGTAAATAAGAATTTAAAAAAAGCTTTGTTTCTTTTAGAAGATTTATATAGATTAAAAATTGATCCAATTGTTTTAGTACGACTTTTAGCAAGAGAATACCGTTTAATGTACCAAGTAAAATTTTTAATGTCTAAAGGTTATTATAAAAAAGACATTGGAAAACGATTAAAAATGCAAGAGTGGCAAATCGATAAATTGTCAAAAAACAGTTCTGATTTTTATGAAGAAGATTTGAAAAATTTTATTAAAAAAATAGCTGACTTAGATTATAAAATAGTAAGTGGCAATGACGATAAATTTTTAATATTTAAAAGCTTTTTACTAGAAACGTTTTAAATCTATGCTAAAATAGGAATGAGGTGGTAATATGTTTAGTTTTATAAAAGGAAAAATTAAAGAAACAGAAAAAAACTATGTAACCATAGAAAACAATGGTATAGGGTTCCAAATTTTTGTTGCGAATCCTTTTAGCTATCCAATAGAAAGTGAACAAACGATTTATATTTATCCCCATATTAGAGAAGATGAATTTTCACTTTATGGATTTAACTCTATGGAAGAAAAAGAATTATTTTTAAGACTCATTAATGTTAAGGGACTAGGTCCCAAAATGGCTCTGCCAATGTTTGCTTTAGGAAGCGTTTCTGGCATTATTGATGCCATTGATCGAGAAAATACGCTCTATCTTACAAAATTTCCTAAAATTGGGGATAAAATTGCTCGCCAAATCATTTTGGATTTAAAAGGAAAGTTAAGTACTTCTAATACAGTGTCGCCTCAAGATTTAAGTGAACTAGTAGAAGTATTAGAAAGCCTAGGCTATAAAAACAGCGACATCAAAAAAATTCTTCCCAAAATACCTAAAGATTTAAAAGTAGAAGAACAAGTAAAAGAAGCATTAAAACTATTGTTAAAATAGAAAGGAAAGAAAATGACAGAAAGAATTATTGACCCCGAAGAAAAAAAAGAAGACGTGTTTGAAAAAAACATTCGTCCTCAAAGTTTAGAAGAATACATTGGCCAAAATGAAACAAGAGAGAATTTGAGTGTTTTTATAAAAGCAGCGCTAATGAGAAGTGAACCTTTAGACCATGTTTTACTATATGGGCCTCCCGGCCTTGGAAAAACCACACTAGCACACATCATTGCAAACGAATTAGGAAGCAACTTAAAAACAGCAAGTGGACCTTCTTTAGAAAAAACAGGTGATTTAGCAGCCGTCTTATCGACACTTGAACCAGGAGACGTTTTATTTATTGATGAAATACATCGTATGCCAAAATTTATTGAAGAAGTATTATACCCTGCCATGGAAGATTTTGAAATTGACTTAGTCATTGGTAGTGAAGGAAAATCCCGAAACATTAAAATTGACTTACCTCCCTTCACCTTGGTAGGTGCAACAACACGTGCTGGAGATATTTCAGCCCCATTAAGAGATCGATTTGGAATTATCTCAAAACTCGAGTATTATAAAGAAAGTGAACTTGATCGCATTATAAAAAGAACAAGTAAAGTTTTAGATATGCCAATTGAGGATACGGCTTCTGAACTCTTATCAAAGCGTTGTCGCAAAACACCACGTATTGCCAACCGTTTATTTAAAAGAGTACGTGACTTTGCTTTAGTAGAAGGAAAAGCATGTATAACCAAAGAAATAGCGGATGCCTCGTTAAAAAAATTAAAAGTAGATGATTTTGGTCTCGATGCCATTGATATCGAGTATTTAACAAGTCTAATCACCAAATTTAATGGCGGTCCAGTAGGAATAGAAACCATCGCTACTTCTATTGGGGAAGAAATTTCTACTATAGAAGACGTTGTAGAACCTTTTTTATTACAAGAAGGATTCATTAAAAGAACACCTCGTGGCCGTGTAGCAACAGAAAAATCGTATGAACATTTAAAAATAGACTATAATAGTTCAATATTTTAAGGAGAGTATTTATGACGTTAGAAACAATGTTATTTAAAGATGATGAACAAATAAAATGTATGTATTATGAAATTGAAGAAAAATGTATTGAAATAATTACAAAATATTGTAGCAAAAGTGAAGAAAATAATCGAATATTTCAAGAATTTTCTTCTAACTATAAAACCTTTCGACCTTATTTCGACTTTGTTATTTGTAAGTTGGGCTATAAACTATTAAATCCTCAACTAGAAAAAGACAAAATTCTAGTTGGTAGAAAAAATCATATGTTTGTTTATAAAAAAAATGAGGAAGCTTATGAAACCAATTTTCGTTATGGCATGAGTGATGATAAAACATTAAATTTATACCCAATGAAACTTGATTCTTCTACTTTTCACGATTGCTTAATTGATGGTAACAATAATCATATTTTGCCTAGTGATATGGTTGGACACGTGCAAATTTTACAACAAATATTAAATAATTTACTAATTTGTCATAAGGCTATCTGTGAAGACTTTTTAGAGTATAGTTCTGATATAGGTTTTTTTGTACAAAGATATTTACCAATTATTCGTTTTCAAGCTGACAAACAAGGAAAAATGGTGATTACTAGATGTGTGTATAGAAAAAGTAATATTACTCAAAAACAAAATGATTTTATGAATGAACTTTTAGATAATCGATTAACTTATCCCTCTTTTTTATTAAATGTTGATGAAATAGATAAATATAATAAGACAAAAGATTATAGTGCTCAAATGAGTTTTGATGAATACAAATCTTATCTTCGATAAAATGAAAAGAGGAACAAAATGACGACAGAAGAATTTAATTACGCATTACCAGAAAAATGCATTGCTCAAACACCATTAAAAACAAGAAGCAATTCTAAATTAATGCTTTTAAATCGGGAAAATGGTGAAATAGAACACAAAAATTTTAGCGAAATCATCAATGAGTTAAAAGAAGGAGACGTTTTAGTTATAAATGATACGAAAGTCATTCCTGCTCGCTTAATTGGAGAAAAAGAAGAAACAAAGGCCACTATTGAACTTTTATTACTAAAAGAACTTGGTAAAGACAAATGGGAATGCTTATCTCGCCCATTTAAAAGACTCCACGTTGGAACAAAAATTTTTTTTGGGAATGACTTATTAAGTGCCGAAGTACTTGAAAAAAAAGAAGAAGGTAGGGTTATCGTCAAATTTACTTATGAAGGTATTTTTATGAATATTTTAGATCAATTAGGAGACATGCCTCTTCCCCCCTACATTCATGAAAAATTAGAAGAAAAAAATCGTTATCAAACCGTTTATGCTAAAAATAGCGGAAGTAGTGCCGCACCAACCGCTGGTCTTCATTTTACAAAAAAATTATTAGAAGAAATAAAAAAAAAGGGAGTGCTTGTAACACGTATTACCCTTCATGTGGGACTTGGAACCTTTAGACCTGTTGAAGTTGAGGATGTCACAAAACACAAAATGCATAGTGAATTTTATCAAATGAGTAAAGAAACCGCCGAAATCCTAAATAAAGCAAAAAAAGAGCAAAGAAGAATTATTGCAGTTGGAACCACTACCACTAGAACATTAGAAACAATTATGAAAAAATACCAAACTTTTCAGGAATGTGAAGGCAACACCGAAATTTTTATTTATCCAGGCTTTGAATTTCAAGCGATTGATGGGTTAATTACCAACTTTCATCTTCCTAAAAGTACTTTACTAATGCTAGTGAGTGCATTTTCTAAAAAAGAATACATTTTAAATGCGTATCAAAAAGCCATTGAAAACAATTATCGTTTCTTTTCGTTTGGAGACGCCATGTTTATAAAATAAAAAACATAAGAAAAGGAAAAAATATATGAAATTAGAATTTAAAGTAAAAAAAGAAGAAAAAGAAACAAAAGCCCGTTTTGGTGAAATCATTTATAATGGCAAAATTTATGAAACGCCTATGTTTATGCCCGTAGGAACAGAAGCCACAGTAAAAACCTTATCACCAGAGGAAGTAAAAGAAGCCAAATCAGGAATTATTTTATCCAATACCTATCATTTATGGTTAAGACCAGGAGAAGAAGTGGTAAATCATGCAGGTGGACTCCATAAATTTATGAATTACGATGGTCCAATCCTAACTGATTCAGGAGGATTTCAAGTCTTTTCTTTAGCAAAACCTAAAGACATTTCTGAAGAAGGCGTTAAATTTAAAAATCATATAAATGGTGACCATTTATTTTTAACTCCAGAAAAATCCATCGAAATTCAAAACAAACTAGATAGCGATATTGCCATGAGTTTTGATGAATGTCCTCCCGCCACCGCTTCTTACGATTACTTAAAGACAAGTATCGAAAGAACCTTACGTTGGGCAAAAAGAGGAAAAGAAGCCCATAATAATCCAAATCAAATGCTTTTTGGAATTGTTCAAGGTGGACCACATGAAGATTTAAGAAAATTCAGTGCTTTAGAAACCGTTAAAATTGGTTTTGATGGTTATAGTATTGGAGGGGTAGCGAATGACCATGAAAGCAAAGAAGACATGTATAAAGCTTTCGACTATTCAACTACTTATCTTCCTAAAGAAAAATTAAGATACGCTATGGGAATAGGAGAACCCATAGATATCATTGAAGGCGTTATAAGAGGCGTAGACCTTTTTGATTGTGTAAGTCCAACAAGATTAGCACGTCACGGTCATGCCTTAACGAAATTTGGTAAACTAAACATTAAAAACAGTCAGTATAAAGAAGACTTTACACCTTTAAGTAAAGAGTGCGATTGTTATACTTGTAAAAATTATTCCAAAGCCTACATTCGTCATCTTATTAACGCTAAAGAAACCTTTGGAGCAAGACTTTTATCCATCCATAACATTCGCTTTCTAATTCATCTTACAGAAGAATTACGTGAAGCCATTAAAGAAGATGCACTTTTAAACTACAAAGAAGAGTTTATCAAAAATTATTATGGGGAACCGAATGAAAAATAAAATTCTTCTATACACCACAGCCCTTCTTTTATTTTTAATCATTGCTATTCCCTCAACCTATAAAGTAATAAAAAAACACAACACTCGCTTATTAATCAATACAATTAAAAGAATTGAAGAAGCGGCCAAATATTGCTACTACAATGATTCATGTGTAGAAGAACAAATTACTTTAGAAGAACTTTATGAAAAAACCAGTCTTCCTAGAATGAATAATCCTGTAACCAAAGAAGTCTACAATGAAAAGTCCTATGTCAGCGTCAATGAAAACTTTAAATTTTATGAAATAAAAAATAAATAAACAGCTAAAAAACGTTGTTTATTTTTTCTTGTTAATTCCTAAAGTTGCCGCTACAACACTAATACCAACCATTATGAAATAAAAAGCAAATTGAAAAAGCTTGAAATGAAACCCATTGACAACCAGACTCATTAAGAAAAGCATACCCACAAAAAGACCACCTAACTTTAAACCGGCCAAAAAACCTTTAGAATTCGCTTTCTTACCAGCCTTATAGCTAAATAGAAAAAAGACAAGTCCTAAATAAATCATGCTAATAACATAAACCACTTTTTGACTCACCAAAAAATAATAAAGAACACTAGTGATTAAACTTCCAATCATAAAAAAAATAAAAAATTTTAAACAAAGCATTCCATAATCTTTTAAATATTTCATATTCTTCACCTAATAAACTATATGTAATGATTAAAAACTTATGAATTCGAACATAATAGAAGTAGGATGTGATAAAAATGGAACTATTAACCATAACCCTTCGTACAACCTTTTTTTACTTTTTCATTATTTTAGCGTATCGTATCATGGGCAAAAGAGAAATTGGGCAACTAGGTATTATTGACCTAATTGTTTCAATATTAATTGCTGAATTAGTAGCCATAAGTATCGAAAACATTGATGACTCCATCTTCTTTACAATCATACCTATAGCTCTTTTAGTTCTACTAGAACTTATTCTTGCCTTTGTAAGCATTAAATCCCGCACCTTTAGAACCCTTTTTGGGGGCAAACCTTCTTTAATCATTGCTAATGGTAACGTCAACTATAAAGAAATGATTCGCCAAAGATACAGCATGGATGATCTATTATTAAGTCTAAGACAAAATGAAATAAAAAGTATTGATGAAATTGAATACGCCTTCTTAGAGCCAAATGGGAAACTCTCAATCTTTAAATATAACGTTTTTAGAACCAAAAGTAATTACCCCATGCCTTTAATTGTAGATGGCGTTTTACAAGAAAAAGCTTTGAACTACATAAGAAAAGATAAAAAATGGTTAGAAACGGAATTAAGTAAGAAAAATTTAACCATTAAAGATGTCTTTTACGCTTTTAAAAAGAAAACAAAAATTTATTTAATTAAAAAAAGTAATTTATAAAAATAGGAGTTATAAGCTGAAAATAAAAGAAAAAACAGAATCGATTTAATATCTAAAAACATAGACTTTACAAGTATTATTTGATACAATAAATAAAATGGTGATAAGAATGGTAAAGACAATCAAAAAAATAAAATTTGGCTTTTATATAGGAATAGTAGGAGAAATCATTCTTATTTTATTTGTTATTTTAATCTTAATTCAGCATTTAAATCAAATAAAAAAACAGACTATTTCTTATCAAACATACGAAAAACAGAACCTAAAACTATAAAAAGATTTCAATAGCTTTAAAAATTTGGTATACTTATCTTATGAAAAAAGAAAACCTTGTAATTCGTATTCTAAAATTTTTAGGAAGATTAATTCATGCAATCTTTCTTTTTTTGCTAAGTATCCTTGGCTTTTTTTTGTATCCTTCAAAAGAAAAAAAGAAAAACATAATAAATAAACCCCTATTACAAAAAGAAAACAAAAAAATAAAAATAAAAGACCATTGGGAAGAAATAGACGTACCAAACACACTAACCACAAAGCCTTTAAAAGAAATATCAAAAGAAGAACTAAAAATCATTACTGAAGAAATGATTTCTAAAATAATTGAAACAACAGAGGAGTTAAAAGAAGAAGAAAAAGAGAATATTACGGAATTAAAAGACGAAGTTTTCCCAATTCTAGAAGAAGCCATTACAGAAGCAAAAATAACCAAGCCTCAAGAAGTAGTGGCAAAAATTTATGAAACAATTGAAAAAAATCTTTTGAAAGAAGAAAAAGTTATAAAAAAGGAACAAATAGAAGAGAACCTTAAAAAAGGAGGGTTAGACTTAAAAAAAAGAATTAAAAAAGTCTATTTAAAAGAAATAAAACAAGACGAAATGTATCTTATTCGTGAAGAAGAAAAATTATTAAAAGAAATAGAAAAACACCTCCTAAAAATTTATGAAGATAAAAAGCAACAAGAATTAAAAGAATTGGATTTAGATGAAGAAATAAAACAAGAAATAAAAAAATATACGATTAAACTAATAAAAGAAGAAAAAATAAAAGAATACGAAATAAGTGAAAAAATCAGTAAATATATAGATAAAATAATTGAAGAAAATAAAAGAATTACTCTTATTCCTGAAAAAAAAGAAGAGATAATAAAAGAACCTCTTGAAAAGAGTGAAGAAAAAGCAAATGAAAAGCAAGAGTCTTTAATTTCTGACACCCCAAAAAGCATTTTAAAAACGGAACCATTAAAAGAAGAAAAGCCAAAAGAAAAACAAAAAGAAGCAAAAAAAGAAAACAAAGAAGAAATAACATTGAATCCTATAAATTTCTCATTAATTGATAATCAAACAAAAGAATTAGAATTGGAAACACAAACCGAAATTTTAAAAACAGAATTAGAAGATAAAGAATATGAAAAAATAGAACAAAGAATAGAAATTTTATTAGCTTTTTTAGATAAAGAAAAAAATAAAGAACAACCAGAAAGTTCAAAAATAAAAATTGCATTAGAAGAACAAAAATTAATGAACTTAAAAAAAAGTTTAGAACAAGACAAAACAAAAACAATGGAAAATGAGAAAATCGCTTTAAATGAAAAAATCAGTATAAAAGAATTAAATGGTTTAGAAAAAGAAATCCAAAAATTATATTTAAATGACGTCGTAAAACAAGCCAATTATTTAGAACACTATTCTTATGAAAAGCAAGAAGAAATAAAAAGAATGCTCATCACTACAAATCTTAAGAAAGCTTGTAAATGGTCCAGATTTCCGCTTTTATTTTCGTTACCTTTTGTTAGAAATAAATTCTTTTACTTTTTCACAGGATCTGTCCTTTTTTCTCATCACCTAAACATTTATAGTCGCCTTTTAAACAACCAAAAAATTGAAACTTTAGAAGAAAACTTGAGTGAAATAGAAGTTGGAGCCCAAGCTTTAGAAGGAGCCGTAGATAAAACAAATCAAAATCTAGTTTTATTAGATGAATTAGTAAGCGAAAGTTTACTAAAATACCCTGAATTAAAGACAAATAAAGAATTTCGAAGATATGAAAAAAGAATTAAAGAAAACCTAATGCATACCCATCAAAAATTAGAAAGAAAAAAAGTAACTATAGATAAGTACCATCTAAAAAGTGAAAATTTGATTAGAAAACTAAAAAAAACGTGGCCTAATGCTTAAAAGCTGTAGAAAAAATAAAAACAAATTCACAGGCAAGAGTTCTGATAACTCAAAAATATAATAGAAAGAAAAAATCAATCTATAGGATTTTTCCTAAGATTAATTATATGAGGAAAAATATGAAATATAAAATAACAAAAGCTACCAACGAAAATACAGAAGAAATTTTAAAACTTTATCATTCATTAATAGGAAAAGATGGATGTACTTGGGCTCTTGACTATCCATCTAAAGAAGATATAAAAAAAGACATCGCTAAACAAGCCTTATACATTGTTTTAAATAAAAAAGAAATAATTGCTGTTGCTGCCGCTGGTGAAGATGACGAATTAAAAGAAATTAACTGTTACAGTAAAGAAATTTTAAATCCTTGTGATTTAGCACGAATTGGAGTAAAAGAAGCTTATCAAAATAAAGGTATTGCTAAATTTTTAATTCAATATCTAGAAACAGAAGGCGTGAAAAGAGGATTTGATGGCATACATTTTTTAGTCAGTAAAACCAATCCTCATGCTAAAGCAGTCTATGATCACTTAAATTACACTTGTTGTGGAGAAATCAAACTTTATGAAAAAGAAAGAAACTAATCAAATAGAAAGAACAATAGATTAACAGATTCCCCATTCTTTTTTTATTTCCCTAAAACATAAAAAGACCACTAAAATAATATCAATAATTTCCGCCAAAACTAAGGCATACATTCCAAATTTTAAATAAGCAAAGAAACACATACAAATAAGTTTTACAATTAAAGCGATGAGCGTAATAGAAAAACTTTTTTTAGCTTTATTACTGGCCTGTAAAAAACTTTGCATTGGCGCTTCAATATAAAATAAAACAAAGAAAGGAGCCAAAATTTTAATATAGTTGCTTCCGTTATAAGTTCGATAAAGCGTAAAAAGGAGCTTATCACGAAAGAGAAAAATTCCCAAACTAAATAAAAAACCGATAAAAAAGGCAATTCGAAGCGCTTGTTTCAGACGTCGTTTTACCATTTCTTTATTTCCTTGATGGTGAAATTTACTAATCTCAGGAATTAAAGCACTACTAATCGCCGCAATAAAAAAACTAGGCATAGTAAGAAGTGCGATGGAATAGGCGTTATAAGCTCCATATTCAACTAAAATATACTCACTAGTAAACCCACGACTAAGTAAAATTTGCGTTAACAAAATAGGCTCGAAAAAAAAGCCGATGTTTCCAATAAATCTTGAAGAAACGGTTGGAAGACTTACCCCCAAAATCTCTTTCATGGTGCCTAAATCAAATTTTAAATCCTCTCTTTTGATTAACGTTCGTTTAGGAAGAAAAAAACAAAAAATAAAAACTGAAAAAGACTCCGAAACAATATTTAAAAGAACAAAAAAAACAACGCCTATAAGAATACTTTTCTTTACAAAAAAAGGTAAAAACACAACGATTAAAAAAAGGCGAATCACTTGTTCCAAACTATTTGATAAAGCATAGGGAAACATCCTCTGTTTTCCAAAAAAATACCCCTTTACAATACTCGAAATGCTAATAAAAGGCAAAGTTAAAGTCGCCGCTAAAAGAAGATAATACACCTGTTCATTATGTAAAAGATGCACCGCTAGAGGCTTACTCAAAAAAAACATAATAGAAACCAGAAAAAAATTAATAAAAATCATAATAAAAACAGAAGACATAAGAATAGATAAACTTCTTTTTTTCCCTTCACTTACTAATTTAGAAATAGCCATAGGCATAGCAAGAGTAGCAATCGTAATCAAAAGAGAATAAGTAGGGACCATTAAAGAATAGAGATTGACACCATCATTCGTAATGATTCTTGTATAAACTATTTTAATAACAAAACCTAAAATTTTAGTAATAAATCCTCCTAAAATCAAAATCATTGTTGAGGCGATAAATTTATTTTTCATACATGCTCCTTAAAAACTCTATTAAAAAATATGAAAAAAAATAGAAATTAATGAAAAACAATAAAGATTGTTTCTTCCACCATTTTGTTTTATAATAAATTGAAAGTGGAAGTGGTAAAAAAATGGATGAAAACTTTAAAAACGTAACCGAACTCTACAAAAGAGTCATGCCCGCCTTAAAATCCAAGAAAAAAGAATTTACACTAAATAAATTAAGTTGTATTACAGAAAATATGATTTGGAACTGTTTAAGAGAAACCAAATGGGGCAAAGGAAAGGTAACCAATTTAACGCTTTACGATGTAGTAGAGGATATCTTTAGTCTCACAGAACAAGAAATTATCGCCTATATAAATCACCTAGAAAAGAGGAAAAAACATGATTGATCAAAATTTTAAAAACTTATACGAAAAAATAAAAGAAAACTTTAATGAAAACGATTTACAAGAAATAGAAAACGCCTTTAACTTTGCTAAAAAAGCTCATGAGGGAAAACGAAGACTAACTCACGAAGATTACATTATGCATCCTCTAAACGTTGCCCTTATATTAAGTGATTTAAACGTAGATAAAACAACACTTATAGGAGCTCTTTTACATGAGACCATTAATAATGGGACCGCTACCTATGAAGAATTAAAAGAAAACTTTAACGAAGAAATCGCCGACATAGTTAAAACCATTAGCACCATTAATAAATTAGAACTTCCAGATTCTAAAGAAGCCTCAGCCATCTATTTAAGAAAAGTATTAGTAGGTCTATCAGAAGACGTTCGGGTTCTATTCATTAAACTTGCAGACCGTTTGCATAACATGCGTACCATTTGGGCTGTAAGACCTGAAAAACAAAAAAGAAAAGCCAATGAAACCATGACCGTTTTAATTCCCATTGCCCATCGTTTAGGAATTTACTCCATTAAAAGCGAATTAGAAGATTTATGCCTTCGCTATTCAAAACCAGATGTTTATGAAGACATATTAGAAAAATTAAACGCATCCGTAGAAGAATTAAACGAAACTTTAATAGAAATGCAAGACAGTATTTCTGAAATGTTAATTAAGGATAACATTAAATTTAAAATTAAAAGTCGTGTAAAAAGTGTATATAGTATTTATAAAAAACTAGAAAAAGGCAAAAAATGGAGTGAAATCTATGACATTTTAGCGTTACGTGTCATCACAGAAAAAATAAGCGACTGTTATTTAACTATAGGTTGGATTCATTCCAAATTCCGTCCTATACCAAAGCGTTTTAAAGATTACATCGCAATGCCTAAAGAAAACATGTACCAATCTTTACACACAGGTATTTATGGCCCTGATGGAAGTGTTTTTGAAGTCCAAGTCAGAACTCATGAAATGGATGAAATTGCTGAAAAAGGAATTGCATCTCACTGGTCTTATAAAGAAAAAGGAACAAAAAAAATTCAAAGCATGATGGAACAAAAACTAGAAATATATCGAACCATGATTGAAAACTTTAATGAAAATGAGAGTGAAGAATTTGCGACTTCAGTTCAAGCCGATATCTTAGAAGAGCCTATTTATGTCTTTACCCCTAATGGAGACGTGATAGAACTTCCAAAAGAGTCAACTCCAATTGATTTTGCTTACCGTATACACTCAAGAATTGGAGACACAACAGTGGGGGCCATTGTAAATGACGAAATTGTCCCTTTATCCTATAAACTTCAAGATGGGGATTCTGTTAAAATTAATACCAATAAAAACGCAAATCCTAATAGAGAATGGTTAGACTTTGTAAAAACCACCGCCGCTAAAAATAAAATCAAAGCTTACTATAGTAAACAAGATAAAGAAAAATACATCGAAACTGGAAAAAACATATTAGAAAAAGAGCTAAGAAAACAAAAACGAACCTTTAATGAAATCTTAAATGAAGAAAAAATAAATAAAATTCTAAAAGACTTAAAATTAAACGACGTGGAGGACCTTTACCTTAATATTGGAACCCTTAGATACACCGCTAATTACATCATTAATCTTACGACAGAAGAAAAACAAGACTTACCTGAAGCGTTAACTTTAAAATTAAATAATAAAGCAAAACCAACAACAACCAACAACAAAAACGATATCTTTGTTGGAGAATACAACGACATATTAATTAATTTAGCCAACTGTTGTAAACCCGTAAAAGGCGATGAAATCGTCGGATACATTACAAAAGGAGAAGGCATTACGGTTCATAAAGCTACTTGTCAAAACATTTTAACTAAAACCGACCGGATTGTAACCGTTTCTTGGAATGAAGCCTCAGACTACGATTATTTAACAGACGTAACCATTGAAACTTTAAACGATAAAAATTACGTCTCTGAACTAATCAATCAAGCCTCTTTAAGAAACGTAAGTGTCACCAATCTCTCTACTAAGGAAATGACAGACAAAACCCTTTATAATTTTACAATTAAAGTAAAGAATAAAGAAAATTTAAACAATTTCTTAGACAGTTTAAATAGTCTTCCATTCATTATAAAAGGAGGAAAAAGATGAAAGTCGTTCTTCAAAGATGCAAGTATGCCTCCTGTACCGTAGACAATAAATTAATTTCAGAAATCAATCATGGACTCACCTTATTTGTTGGTTTTAAAGAAAACGACACTTTAAATGACCTAGACACAATTATAAAAAAAATCATCCATTTAAGAATTTTTAATGATGATGCTGGTTTAATGAACAAAAGCATTTTAGAAACAGGAGGAAGCATTTTATCAATTAGTCAATTTACTCTTTTTGCAGATACAAAGAAAGGCAATCGTCCATCATTTGCAAAAGCTTTAAATCGTGAAAAAGCCGCGGATCTTTATCAACAATTCAATCAAAAATTGAGCGAATTTGTATTATTAAAAACTGGAATTTTTGGTGCGGATATGTTAATCAATCTAGAAAACGATGGCCCTGTAACCATTCTTTTGGATTCTAAAGAGTAACACTATTTAAAGAGATAAAACATGTCTTTTTACACATTCAACATCTTCATCCGTATAACCATAATCTTCTAAATCTTCCCTATTGATTAATAAATCCAAATCAGAAATATAATAATCAGGAAAAAAGTGCTTATTTTCACAAGGAACGAAAGAAATACTTTCTAAAGCAATAAAGTATTGAAGAGGTAAATCTTTTAAATTTGGTAAATAAATAAAATTACAACAATTAGGATCAAACCAAACCACCTGATCTTGAAAACAAGATAGAAAAATGCGTTGCAAAAGAGTTGGATTCGATTCTTCTTTTGTAGCCAATAAAATATTGTAGAATTGTTCTTTAATTCCACTCAAATTTGTATAATCAATTTGATTCATTTTTAGAATTTCGATAATTTTAAAAAAGCAAAGAGCATCTTCTCTTTTATAAGAACAAAGAATTTCTTGTATATTTTGTAAAAAAGCTTGCCATAGCCTTTTATTTAATTGTATTTTATGAATAAAGGGTTCTAGGTGAACAAAATAAGAATGATTAAAAGCTCGCATGATTTCGCCTAGATTTAAAACTATAAATTCTTCAGATAAAAAATTTAAAAAATGCCAGTTGTAGTAAGTTTTTTGAATATACTTACCAAGAACATCCGCTTCAATCAAATAATTTTCATTATTGGGGTAAGCCAGTAAAAACCTTTCAATAAAACGAATTCGTTCTTGAGAAGAAAAAGAAAGAACAGTATCATTAAGTAGAAAACATAAACATTTAAGCAACAAAGTTTTATCAGGCAATTGAAAAGCAAAGATTAAAGAATCCTCTAAAAAGATTGTACAATATTCCAGAACGTGACTTTCAAAATACTTTTCTATAAAACTTCGAATGACAGGACAAGAAATTAAAACCTTTATTTGTTCCTTTGAAAAAAGAGCAGAAAGGCTTTTTTTTCTTACGACTTGTGTAAAAAAAGAAGTGATAAAATTCTCATTTTCTTGATTTAACAATAAATTTTCATACATATTTGTCTTCCCCTTTAAAAACGTACTTGCATAGACTACCATTTTCAAAAATAGATTGCAAGCAAAAAAGTGCAAATAGAATACATGTAATTATAAAAAGAGAGAATAATAAAAAAGAAAGACCATTCACATCATTACAGACAAAATAACAGTTGAATGGCTTTAAATAAAAAAGCTTTCATCTCTAATCACTCCAAAAAGAGATTGACATTCATTAAATCTCATAATAAAATAGAGGAGTATTAAAAAATTTTCTATGGAAAAGAAAAATAGTAATTTAACTTTTATTAAAAGAGAGGGCTAAATGCTGAAAATGCTCAATAAAAAGAATTATGAAAGACAGCTTTTCAAAAACATAGAAACGCACAAATTGCGATAAAAGAAAGAGAGTACCTAGTAAAGTAAGGTGGCACCGCGGAAAATTTCTTTTCGTCCTTACATTTATTAGGTTTTTTTATGGAAGAAAGAAGGAAAAATATGATAACTAAACCTAAAGGAACCTATGATGTCATAGAAAAAGAAGCTTTAAAACTTCAAAAAATCAATCGTTTAATTGAATTTTATTGCAACACTTACAATTACGATTTTATAAGAACACCTATCTTTGAATCACGTGAGCTGTTCCACCGAGCTGTAGGAGACGAAACTGATATTGTCACTAAAGAAACTTATGATTTTAAAGATCGTAGCGAGCGTGAATTAACATTAAGACCAGAAGGCACCGCAGGTGTAGTCAGAAGTTTTATAGAAAATAAATTATATGGAAGCAACTTACCTCGTAAATTTTATTACACAGGAACAATGTATCGCTACGAAAGACCAGGAAACGGTAGAAACCGCGAATTTACTCAATTTGGTGTTGAAATTTTAGGAAGCAACGATCCTTTAATAGATGCCGAGATCATTTCTATGCCTTATAACTTATTTCAAGATTTAGGCTTTAAAGACCTAATCGTTAAAATAAATAATTTAGGAACGAAAGAAGACCGTGAAAATTATAAGCGAGCTTTAAAAGAATACTTAAGTCCTCATATTCATGAGCTTTGTGAAGATTGTAAAAGAAGATACGAAACCAATCCTTTAAGAATACTTGATTGTAAAGTAGACCAAGACACTGAAATTTTAAAAAATGTCCCTAATATTTTGGATTACCAAAGTGAAGAATCAAAGACTCGATTTAATAAAGTAAAAGAATATTTAAACTTCTTAGATGTAGACTACGAAGTGGATTCAAAGCTTGTGAGAGGTCTGGACTATTACGACTTTACTGTTTTTGAAATTGTTTTAGACACTGAAATTCTTGGAGGAGCGAGTACTATAGCCGCTGGGGGAAGATACAATAGCTTAGTTGAAAATTTAGATGGGCCCAAAACCCCATGTATTGGATTTGCTTGTGGACTGGAAAGAATCATGTTAGCAATGGATGAAATAGAAGAAATGGAAAAAAGAGCTTTAGACTGTTATATCCTTTATGTCGATGAAGAGGAAAAACTAAAAGCCATGATGTTAGCTCAAGATTTAAGAATTTCAGGGGTCAGTGTAGACTACGACACAACTGGAAGAAGTTTAAAAAGTCAATTCAAAGAAGCGGATCGAAACTTAGCCCGTTTATTAATCATTTTAAACAGTGAAGATTTGAAAAAAGGACTTATTAATGTCAAAGATAATTTAACCAAAGAAGAAGTAAAAATAGATGAAAATGAAATAATTGATTATATTATTTCAAATGGATAAGGAGAACCATATGAATTTAAATGAATTGCATAAAAAAAATAAAGAATTGTTAAATGAAGAAGTAACGATAGAAGGATGGATAAGAAATCATCGTCGTCAAAAAGACTTTGGTTTCATCGATTTTTCAGACGGAACCTGTTTTAAACACCTTCAGGTGGTTTACGATAACACTCTAGAAAACTTTTCAGAAATCGAACACACTCTAGTAGGAAGTGCTCTAAAAATAATAGGAACATTAATGCCTTCAAGTGGCAATCAAGATTACGAAATAAAAGCAAATAAAATAGAAGTTGTTGGAACTTGTCCAGAAGATTATCCGATACAACCCAAAAGACATACAAAAGAATTTTTACGTGAGCAAGCCTATCTAAGACCAAGAACCAATCTTTTCCAAGCTGTTTTTAGAGTTCGTAGTGTAGCCGCACACGCCATTCATACATTTTTTCAAGAAAAAGGATTTATTTATTTTAATGCTCCAATATTAACCAGTAGTGATTGTGAAGGAGCGGGGGAAATGTTTCAAGTAACCAGTTTACCTATTGATAATTTAAAACAAAGTCCTGACTATACTAAAGACTTTTTTGGTAAAAAAGTAAACCTAACCGTTAGTACTCAATTAGAATTAGAAACTTTTGCTCTTAGCTTTAAAAAAGCTTACTCTTTTGGTCCCACTTTTCGTGCGGAAAACTCGAACACCAAAACCCATGCCGCTGAATTTTGGATGGTTGAATCAGAAATGAGTTTTTGTGACCTAGAAGACAACATGAACCTTATGGAGAGTATGTTAAAATTTGTCGTAAAATATGTTTTAGAGCATTGTAAAGAGGAAATGAATTTCTTTAATGAATTTGTTGAAAAAGGACTACTAGAAAAATTAAATAAACTCATTCAGTCAACATTTACGCGAATTGACCACGAAGAAGCCATAAAAATTTTAAAAGAAGCAGATGTAAAATGGGAATTTACGCCTGAGTATGGAGAAGATATTGCAAAAGAACATGAAAAGTATATTACTGAATACTTTGATGGTCCCGTATTTATAAAAAATTGGCCCAAAGAAATTAAAGCTTTCTATATGAAACAAAATTCAGATAACAAAACCGTCGCCGCCGTAGACCTTGAAGTTCCTGGAGCAGGAGAATTAATGGGAGGCAGTGAAAGAGAAGCCGACTATGAAAAACTGATTACTAGAATGAAAGAAATGGGGATGGAAAGTACAGACCTTGAATGGTACTTAAACTTAAGAAAATACGGATCTTGTCCTCATTCAGGATTCGGCATGGGCTTTGAAAGACTTTTAATTTATTTAACTGGAGTTGACAACATAAGAGATGTGATTGCCTATCCAAGAACCCCAGGCAATTGTGAATTTTAGCAATAAGACTTACACAGATAATTTAAATAGTTCATAAGGAGTTAAAGTAATGGATTTAGTAAATATAGTTTACCGATATGTAAACCGTTTTATAAACAGTGAAGAATTAATAAATCATTTGGAAACTTTGGATAGAAATAAATTTTCTAAAATAGAAAATGAAGAAATCAACAAGTTAATAAAAGAAGTGCGTGAAATCATCAAAAACGTTCCGATTAAAATAGACCAAGTTGAAATCTTTCTTCGATTAATCACTTACTAGATTCTTTAAACGATATTAAATTAGATAATTTAAAGGAAGAAGAAACTAAAAAATTTATTGAAAAAAGAAGAAAAAGTTTATTAGAAGACCAAGAAAGAATAAGAGACAGTGGTCCTAGATATGAAGCTTTTTATAATTGTCTAGTAGAAAATGAAGTGTATACAAAATATTGTAGAAAAATGAATAATTTTGAATTATTAGAATTTATTACGCAATTCATTTCTGTTCCCATAACTCCCAATATTAGTCAAGAAGCATTTGATGACTTAGTTCTAGTGGGGATAAAAGAAGACAAACGAGAAAGTCTATGGCGTCTGGCTATGAATTAAAATCAAAAAAGAAAAGACTTTTCTAAAATTGAAGATTACTTTATAAAAAAAAGAGACAGTTACTATCTTGCTGAACTTATAAGCGGTGTAAATGAAGACTTAGATTTAGACAAACTGATTGAAAAAGTATTAAATACCAATGATTTAGATTTTATAAAAAAATTAGCCAATACAGACTATTTACACCCTATTTTTTCAAAGCAACAAAAAGAAAAAGTTAAATATTTTATAAAACAAAAAGAAGCAAAATAATGGATAACCAAATTCAATTAATAGACGAAAAGAGGAGAGAATATGAAAAAATACAACAATGGAGAATTTAGAAAAAAAGATATAAATCAAGAATACACCGTCTACGGATGGGTAAACAAAAGAAGAGATATGGGTGGAGTTATATTTGTTGATTTAAGAGACCGTTCAGGTTTTTTGCAAGTCGTTTTTAATAAAAGTTATTTAAAAAGTAACTTTGCTCTTGCTGAATCTTTAAAAAATGAATATTGTATAAAAGTAACTGGAACATTAATGGCTAGAACCGAGGACATGATTAACCCTAAAATAGACACAGGTGAAGTGGAATTAATGGTCGAACAATTAGAAATTCTAAGCGAATGTGAAACCTTACCCTTTAACGTTTACGATAATGAAACAGAAGTGAATGAAAACGTTGCTTTAAAATATCGTTATTTAGACTTAAGACGTGATAAACTAAAAGAAAACATTTTAATTCGTCATCAAGTATGCAAAAGTGCTAGAGAATACTTAAATAACTTAGGTTTTATTGAGATTGAAACCCCCATCCTTTGTAAATCCACTCCAGAAGGAGCAAGAGACTACTTAGTTCCATCAAGAATCAGTAAAGGGTCCTTTTATGCGCTTCCTCAAAGTCCGCAAATATTCAAACAACTTTTAATGGTATCAGGATTTGAAAAGTATTATCAAATTGCTAGAAGCTTTAGAGATGAAGACTTACGGGCTGATAGACAACCTGAATTTACTCAAATCGATTTAGAAATGAGTTTTGCCGAAGAAGAAGACGTTTGGAATGTAACGGAGGGCATGATTAAAAAAATCGTAAAAGACGTAAAACAAATTGATTTACCAGATTTTCCAAGATTAAACTATCAAGAAGCAATGGAACGCTTTGGTTCTGATAAGCCAGATACTCGTTTTGACATGGAATTATTAGACCTAACCGAAATTCTAAAAGATACCAAGATGAATGTTTTTAGAAACGCTATCGAACAAGGTGGCATAGTAAAATGTTTAATTATCAAAAACAATGGTGATAAATATTCAAGAAGTGACGTGGAACATTTAACAGATTTCGTAAAAATCTATGGTGCTAAAGGACTCGCCTGGTTAAAATACGATAACGATACTTTTAATGGGGTAATTGCGAAAAACCTAGAAAAAGAAAAATTAGATCAAATGAAAGAAACCTACCATATTGAAAATAACGATTTAATTTTAATCGTTGCGGATAAGAAAAAGGTCGTCTACGCCGCTTTAGGAGCCTTAAGAAACAAAATAGCAAAAGAATTAAATCTTATAGATGAAAATAAATTAAACTTTTTATGGATTACTGATTTTCCTTTCTTTGAATACTCAGAAACCGAAGGAAGATGGAAAGCAGAACACAATCCTTTTACAATGGTTCGTGATATTGCTACCATTGATGACCCAGAACACTGTATCTCAAGAAGCTATGACTTAGTAGTCAATGGTTATGAATTAGCAAGTGGGGGAGTGAGAAATCACAAAAAAGAAGATTTAGCAAAAATTTTTAAAGCCTTAAGCATTAGTGATGAAGAAGCTTTAGAAAGATTTGGTTTCGTCTTGGAAGCATTTAAATATGGCGTACCTCCTCATGCTGGAATTGCTCCAGGTTTAGAAAGATTAATTATGGTCTTAACGAAAACAAATGACATAAAAGACGTTGTAGCTTTTCCAAAAACGCAAAGTGCTAGTGATTTAATGAGCGAAGCCCCTAGTTCAGTATCAGTTAATCAACTAAAAGAATTAGGAATTTACTTTGAACAGGAAAAAGAGTAATGAAAAAATTAGAATTAGATCGGGAATATATGTATTTTGGAAAAGTGGCTTACGTAAAAAAACAAAATATTTTAAGTACGCGAAATATTATTTTTGGAACAAATTCATCCATTCCAACTTATACCAATGGTCAATCTTTTAACACAGACATTATTGATATCAATTACAAAACACCTAATTACTATTATATTAATCTAAATTCTGAAAAACCTCACATTGGTTTAATCCCAAAAAGCATTGTGTATCTTTCACCCTTGTTAGGGTATTTTGGCTTTTCAGAAACGCTAGACGAAGCAGCGTGCTTAGATATGATGGATACATTATTTAATGGTCGCTTTCCATATGACTATTGTCACTTATTTGGATACAAAAGAAAAATAAATTCTTATTGGCAAAATGGTAGAATGAATCAGGATTTATTTATAAATGAAAAATATGACTTTCGTCATTATGAAATAGAAAATAAAACAAATTTAATGAGGGATTACTTTACACTTTTAACATTAAACATTCCAGTAAATCAGCCTGAAAAAAGCTTTTCACCATTAAGTGAAGAAAAACAAATTAGAAAAAGAATTTTAAAATAGAAAGAAGGAACAAAATGAAATTTACCAGTGAGTTAGTTGACGATTTAGCAGCCAAATTATTAATTGGCTTAAGTAAAGAAGAAAATCAAATGGTAGTCGATGAATTTAATATTATTGATGACACCTTAAAAAAAGTAGAAAAGATTGAAAATATTAAAGAAGTAGAACCTATGACTCATTGTTTAGATGATTTTACTTTTACATTAAGGGAAGATAAAGCAAACGAATCTATTAGTGTAGAAGACGCTTTAAGAAATTGTAAAAAAACAGAGGGTAGAGAAGTAGAAGTACCAAAAGTAGTAGGAGGCGACAATTAATGAATCAAACCATTGAAGAATTACATGAATTATTAAAAGAAAAAAAGATTACAAGTCAAGAATTGGTTCAAGAATCTTTAAAAAAGTCTCACGAAGTACAAGAAAAATACAATGCATTTGTGACCATTTTAGATGAGGCGAAAGCAACAGAAATAACAGATAATCCTTTATCAGGAATCCCTTTTGGTATCAAAGACAACTATTCAACAAAAGGCATCTTATCAACGGGCTCTTCAAATACTTTAAAAGATTATATACCTATATTTACCGCCACCGCTGTAGAAAAACTTTTAAGTGCTGGAGCAATACCAGTCAACAAAACAGTTTTAGATGAATTTGGAATGGGAGGAACTGGAACATCTGGCCATACTGGCGTCGTTTTAAATCCTTGGGACTCAACCCGTATGTGTGCTGGATCTAGTGCTGGATCCGCTTGTGCGGTTGCTTCTGGCGTTTATCCATATGCTCTTGGAAGTGACACAGGGGATTCCATTCGAAAACCTGCCGCCTATTGTGGAATTGTAGGCTATAAGCCTACTTATGGCATGATTTCTAGATATGGTGTATTTCCGTTTGCCTCTAGTTTAGACCATTGTGGCGTTTTAACACGTAGCGTTGCCGATGCCGCGATTGTTGTTGATAACATGAAAGGAATCGACCCTCAAGATATGACATCTTGGGACTCCAAAGACCTTCACTTGTATGAACACGTAAAAGACGACGTAAAAGGGTTGCATTGTTGTTATATTAAAGAATTATGTAACATCGAGTCCTACCCCAATCCAACAGAAGAATTAAAAAGTCATTTAGAAAACTTTAAGAATAAATTAGAACTGTGTAAAGAATTAGGAATAGAAGTAGAAGAAGTCTCTGTAGATTCAGCGCTTTTAGAAGCTTTACCAAGTGTGTATGTCGCTATATCTTGCGCTGAAGCCACCAGTAACATGTCTAATTTAACAGGTCTCATCTTTGGTCCAAGAGGAGAAGGAAATAATGTGTTTGAAATGATGATGAACCATCGTACGCATGGTTTTTCTCCTCTAATTAAAAGACGTTTTGTCATTGGCTCTTACATTTTACAAAAAGAAAATCAAGAAAGATATTTTAAAAACGCTCAAAGAGTAAGACGACTTCTAGTCGACACTTGGAAGAAACTATTTGAAACATACGATGCTGTCATTTTACCAGTTGGAACAGGCCCAGCTAAGCACTTAGACGGCGATAAAGATATTTTATCTCATGATACTGAGGTTCTAGAGGAGCATTTACAAATTGGAAACTTTGGAGGCTTCCCATCCATTACCCTTCCAGATGGATTTATCAATAACCTTCCAGTTGCTCTAAATATAACAGGAAATTGTTACAACGATGAAACCGTCTTAAAAATTGCTTATGCTTTAGAAAGCAAAATGAACTATAAAAATCAAATAGCTAAGGAGGTCGAATAATATGGGAAAATATAAGGCGGTCATTGGTTTAGAGATGCACTGTGAATTAAAAAGTAATTCCAAAGTATTTTCTAGTGCAAAAAATTCTTATAATGAAGTACCTAATGACAACATCACATACTTAGACTTAGCACTACCAGGAACCCTCCCTGTTGTGAATAAAAAATGTGTTCACGATGCCCTAATGATGAGCATGGCTCTAAACTGTACCCAACCCGAATATATGTACTTTGACCGTAAAAATTACTATTACCCCGATTTACCAAAAGGATACCAAATTACTCAAATGGATGCACCAGTAGGAATAAACGGCTTTGTCGAAATTGAATGTAAGGGAGAAAAAAAGAAAATCTACATTCACGATATTCATCTAGAAGAGGATGCCGCAAGTTTAGATCACTTTTACGACACCACGAATATTGATTACAATCGTGCTGGAGTTCCTTTACTAGAATTAGTAACCGAACCTTGTATCAACAGTCCAGAAGAAGCAGTAGCGTTTTTAGAAACCATGCGTAGCATTTATAAATATTGTGACGTTTCCGAAGCCGATACAAAAAAAGGGCAAATAAGATGCGATGTAAACGTTTCCATTATGGATAACGATGCTACTGAATTAGGTACAAAAGTTGAAATGAAAAACATCAATTCCTTCAGTAATGTTTATGATGCCATTTGTTATGAAATCAAAAGACAAAGCGAATTAAAAGATCAAGGAAGATATGACGAAGTAGAACAAGAAACAAGACGATTTGATGAAGAAACAGGGACGACTATTAGAATGCGTAGCAAAGCCGATGCCTTAGACTATAAATATTTTGTCGATCCAAACTTACCAAAATTTAAAATAGACCCAGAATGGTTAGAAGAAATAAGAAATGAAATTCCTCTTTTAGCAAACCAAAGAAAAGAAAAATACATAAAAGAGCATGGTTTAAGCGAATACGACGCAGGAGTAATTGTAAAAGAACGTGAATATGCCGAGTATTTCGAAAACTGTATAGCACTTGGAATAGACACCAAAACAGCAGCTAATTGGTTAACTACACAAATATTAGGTTTTATTAATAAAGAAGAAATAAGTTTAAAAGACTTTTATTTAACACCAAAACTTCTTAAACAAATTATTGATGAAATCGATAAAGGAACCCTTTCTACCAAACTCGCAAAAGAAGTATTCTATAAAGCCTTAGAAGAAAAGAAAGAACCCAAAAATTTTATTAGCCAAGAAAACGCTCAAATTTCCGACAAAAACGAATTAGAAACTTTAATAAATCAAATTTTAGAAGAAAATACCCATCAAGTAGAAGAATATAAAAAAGGCAAAACCAATCTCTTTGATTTTTTTGTAGGTCAAGTGATGAAAAACACGCATGGCAAAGCGAATCCAGTTTTAACAAAAGAAATTTTAAAACAAAAATTGGAGAAGTAGGAATAAAATGAATCAGAAAAAACTAAAAAGAAAAGTCAATGAACTTAAAAATTTCTTTAAAAGCATTCGTTTTAGTACCCTCTATAAAATAGCTGGACTCATTCTTCTCATTTTTACTCTTTATATGGTCTTTACAACACTTAATAAAAGTAAGCATATCGGAGAGACGGAAGACGAATCTTTAAACGCGACCATTATTGATAAAGGAGAAAACTATCTTTTAATTCTAGACAATCAAAAAGAGGAATACCTAATTGAGAAAAAAACAACAGAAGATGAAACGATTGGAAGCACAATCCGCTTTTCAATAAATAGCATAATTGATGGTGACCCCAAAATTCTAAAAACCACTTCAATAGAGCTAATAAATACAGTGTCTAACACTAAAAACGCCGATTCAGAAATTTTAGAATACATAAAAAAAACCAATCGTATGTTTAGTAATGCTTCAGAAAACGAAAGTGAAATAGAAATTCGTTATATAAACATTTTAGATTTCTTAATCTATAATGAAAAATTAGAAAACCACACATTAAACGATTTAACAAGTCAAGCAAGGATCGAAGGACTTAAAGTAGTTCTTTCATTAGATTCAAACGTTGAAAACTTTTTTCCTGGTTTTAAAGAAAGAGAAGGAAATGGAAAATATAGCGGGATAAAAGAAAAAATCATTACCAATTACTTAAATTTAACCAGTAAAGTGTGTCATTATGACTCAAACACTTGTACTGAGTCCATCAACGATTTTCAAACCATGAAAGAAACCTTTGCCATCAGTTGGAATAATATAAAAAATTGGACCAATGATTCTGAACGATTAAAAGAATGGTACCAAATTTATAGTGGAAAAAACAATTAGCGTATGGTATACTTAGATAGAAAAAATAAAGAGGTGTGAACGATGTTTGGAAAAATAAAATATATCGGTGAAAGTATAGCTCACGTTGAAAATTTAGGAGGAGAGACCGCTTCTACAGACTTAATGAATGTCAACGTTATCTTTGAAGCTCCTGATCAAAGAATCTTAGGAGAAGTCACCGAATTTAATAAAGAAGAAATGAAAATAAGATTTCTAGGAGAATACATAAACGACCATTACGTTAATGGTGTAATTAGAAAACCATTGCTTTCTTCTAAAGTAAGAATTATTAATAGTGCTGAATTAATGGAATTAGTTGGAATAGAATCCGCTTCTTCCTTTGTTTTAGGAAAAAGTGCTATTTATAAAGAATTTAAAGTATGCCCAAGCATCAATGCTTTACTATCCAACCATTTAGGTATTTTTGGAAACACAGGAAGTGGTAAATCATGTGGTGTGGCACGGATCGTTCAAAACTTATTTTCAAACCCCCACATGCTAGCATACAACGCCAATATCTTTGTTTTTGATGCTTATGGAGAATACAAAAATGCCTTTGGTAGTATCAATAAAATCAATCCGAATTACAGTTATAAATTTATCACCACTAATCCCACCGATTCCGATGATTACCTACTTCAAATTCCTGTCAATTTATTAAATCTTGACGACTTTGCACTTTTATTACAAGCAACAAATCATAGCCAATTACCAATTCTAGAAAGAACTTTACGTTTAGCTAAAATATTTAGTCAAGACACACCAGAATCAATTAAATTTAAAAATCATTTAATTGCTAAAGCTTTACTTGCCATTTTGTTTAGTAATCAAACGACCGCTCGTAAGAAAAACCAAGTTTTTCAAATCATTGAAGTGTGCCACACAAACGAATTTAACTTTGATAGTACCATTGCTGGTTTAGGCTACACAAGAACGTTCAGCGAATGTTTTGAAATTGATTCAAATGGTTATTTTGGTGAAAGTGTTTTAATTACTGAATATATTTTAAAACACATTGAAGACACATATGAAGAAATGAAAGAACCTACAGAATACAACTATTCTATTGCTGATTTTACCAGAGCTTTAGAATTTACCATGATTAGTGAAGGATTCCAAAATAACTCTAATTTATATAACGATGCCATTATTTTAAAAGTACGTTTAAATACGATTTTAAACACCAAAGTAGGGAAATACTTTGCAAGTAATGGATATGTTCCTTTAGATCGATTTGTTAGCAATTTAGTTGTAAAAAACAATCATAAAGCCCAAATTATTAATATTAATCTTGAAGATATCGACGACACTTATGCAAAAGTAATGGTAAAAATTATGTCTCGTTTCTTCTTTGAATTTTCTAAAAATTTAAAACAAAGAGCATCGATTCCTTTTCATATCTTTTTGGAAGAAGCCCATCGTTATATTCAACACGACAACGATACCTACTTGTTAGGCTACAATATCTTTGAACGTATTGCTAAAGAGGGAAGAAAATATGGTGTATTATTAGGGATCATTAGTCAAAGACCTGTTGAAATTTCCGATACGGTTATCTCTCAAGTCTCAAATTTCCTAATCTTTAAAATGACCCATCCTAAAGACATAAAATACATTGAAGAAATGCTTCCAAACATTTCCTCAGATGTCATAGAAAAACAAAAAACCTTACAACCTGGAAGTTGTGTGGGATTTGGAGGTGCATTTAAAATTCCTATGATAATGCGTCTTGAACTTCCTAATCCACTTCCATATTCCTCAAACTGTGATGTAGCAAAAATATGGAATGTTGCTAAAAAAGAAGAAAAACCTCAACAATAGATTCTTCTTTTTTTATATCTTTTTAAAGCAAACAATTAAATAGTAAAAGGATAAAAAATTTGCTATAATATAGAAAATAAGAATAATGAGAATAATGAGAATGAAGTAGGAGAGAAAATGAAGTATACAAATGAATTAGAAAATCAGTGTTATGTAAAAAAAGGAGTGAATCATGGACCTTCACCCATTCCAGAAGAAGGCAAATGGATCAAAGCCAAAGAAATTAAAGACATTTCGGGTTTAACTCATGGAATTGGATGGTGTGCGCCACAACAAGGAGCATGTAAATTAACTTTAAACATAAAAGAGGGGATTATTCAAGAAGCATTAGTTGAAACGATTGGCTGTTCAGGAATGACTCATTCAGCAGCAATGGCTGGTGAAATTCTAGTAGGAAAAACTTTATTAGAAGCTTTAAACACAGATCTTGTCTGTGACGCTATCAACACGGCTATGAGAGAATTATTTCTCCAAATTATTTACGGAAGAACGCAAACCGCTTTTTCAGAAGAAGGTCTTCCTATAGGAGCGGGGTTAGAAGATCTAGGAAAAGGGCATACAAGTCAAGTAGGAACGATCTATTCAAGCAATTTAAAAGGACCTAGATACTTAAACTTAGCTGAAGGGTATATAGTGGAAATCGGATTAGATTCAGAGGATCAAATTATAGGCTATAAATATGTTCATTTAGGGAAAATGATGGAACACATTAAATCGGGAATCGACGCTCTAGAAGCGATTGAAAAAGCATCAGGCATCTATGGAAGATTTGACGAAGCCGTAAAAAAAATAGATCCAAGGGAACAATAAGGAGTAGATATGATAATCACATTTGAAAGTTATGAAAGAAGAATAGAACAAATTAAACCAATAATGGAAAAATACAACATAAAAAATTTTGAAGAAGCTTTAAAAATATGTACTGATAAAGGATTTAATCCTTACGAAATCGTTAAAGAAATTCAACCCATTTGTTTTGAAAATGCAAAATGGGCCTATACATTAGGAGCTGCAATTGCTATAAAAAAAGGATTAAAAAAAGCATCAGAAATTGCTCTAGCTTTAGGAGAAGGATTACAAGCCTTTTGCATACCTGGTTCAGTCGCTGATGAACGAAAAGTAGGATTAGGACATGGAAATTTAGCTTCTATGCTCTTATCAGAAGAAACAAAAAGTTTTGCCTTTTTAGCTGGTCATGAAAGTTTCGCCGCCGCTGAAGGAGCTATTGGTATTGCCAAATCCGCCAACAAAGTAAGAAAAGAGCCTCTAAAAGTAATATTAAATGGATTAGGAAAAGATGCCGCTCAAATTATCTCCAGAATCAATGGATTTACATACGTTCAAACGGACTTTGACTACTTCACTGGTAAAGTAAAAATCATCAAAGAAATACCTTATTCAAAAGGAGAAAGAAGACAGGTAAAATGCTATGGAGCAAACGATGTTCGCGAAGGAGTAGCAATTATGTGGTTAGAAAATGTTGATATTTCTATTACAGGGAATTCAACGAATCCTACAAGATTTCAGCATCCAGTTGCTGGAACTTATAAAAAAGAAAGAATAGAAGCTGGAAAAAAATATTTTTCCGTGGCATCAGGTGGAGGAACAGGAAGAACATTACATCCAGATAATATGGCTTCAGGACCCGCTTCTTATGGAATGACAGACACCATGGGAAGAATGCATTCAGACGCTCAATTTGCTGGAAGTTCTTCTGTACCAGCTCACGTTGAAATGATGGGACTAATCGGAATGGGAAACAATCCAATGGTTGGAGCTACTGTAGCGGTTTCAGTAGCTGTAGAAGAAGCAATGAAAGAACGCTAAATAAAAAGAAACTCTATTTTTTTAATTTTAGAGCATCGATTTCTTTACCATAGATTCCCGCATAACCTAAAGCGGTATCATCGACTTTTTGAATTAAATGGAGCCAGTCTCCGTTTTTTAAATGGGCTTGATATTGACAAAGAACTGATAGGTCTCTTTTTTTGACCTTTAAAATAATCATAAAACGAGTCGCAACAAGAATGAGTCATCGATTTTGATTCATCTCCATACCATTTTCGTGGTTTAACATCAATATGAGTATAAAGAAAACTTCCACCACATTTATAACCTATACCATAAACATGGTCTAAATCTTTTAAAGCTAAAAAATCCTTTGATTATCAATAACCATTCCTAAAAAATCAGTAAACTTAATATCACAAGTGTGATGTGTTGTACTTCCAGATCCACCAATCCTTTTCTCTTGGTAAGGACAACGATAACTTAAATTATAATTTTAATGAATTAGAAAGACTAAAATCTAAAAATATCAATATCACAGAAATCTATAAAAACAAAGAAAACTACTTATCTTATAAATACGATGAGGATAACCAATTAATAGAAAGTAATAATTATCAAAACAATAAGAAATATAAGTATACTTACGATAATAGTGGTAATATTCTAAAAAAAGAAATATATAATCTTCAAATCAACAATTACTCAAAAGAAACACTTATGAATATAATAATTTAAATTGGAAAGACCAGTTAACAAAATATAATGATACAATGATGAAATAGGAAATCCATTAACGATTGGAGATAAAAAACCTTTCTTGGAACATAAGAGAACTAAAAAGCATGATAGCTCCTAATATAAATATAGAATATGGGTATAACAAAGATGGAATAAGAAAAAGTAAAACAATAAAAGGTATCGAGATCAAATATTTTACAGAAACTAGTGCAATTTTCTTTGAACAAACCGGTGCTAATGTGTTATATTATATACAAGATGACAATACAACTTATTATTACAAAAAGAATTATCAAAATGATATTATTGGCATCTCTGATAACAATTACAACCTAACCGTAAGTTATGAATACGATGACTATGGAAGTATCTTAAGTATTAAAGATAATAATGGAATAGAAATAACAGACCCTAATCATATAGGAAATCTAAACCCATTTAGATACCGAAGTTATTACTTTGATTTATAAACAAACCTTTATTATTTTAACAGTAGATACTATAATCCAGAATGGGGTAGATTTATTAATGCTGATAGTATCATAGGAACAAAAGAAGATCATACTGGTTATAACTTATACTCTTATTGTGAAAACAATCCTACAAACTCTTTAGATAGTAATGGCATGATTAATTGGAAAAAAGTTGGTGAAAAGATATCCTCAGGTGCTAAAGCAGTAGGAAGAGCAATAGGTGGAGCTGTAGGTTATTTATTTGGAAGTAAAAACAGCCGTAGACTCTCAAGTGAATACACAAATAAAAGGTAATGCATTTAATACATGCTACAACACTTCAATAGAATTTGCCAATGGAGATGATTTACATCTTTCAGTAGGAAAAGCTAACATTACAACTAGTGTGATGGACATGCCAGGACATTATTTTGATTTTGATGGAATACGAGATTGGAAAATACCGTTTAAAGATGATATGAAAGATGTATTATCTAATGATATGAATAATGTAGGATATATTTTGCAAAATGCTGGAATTATTCATTCATATAATTGGGATTATAGTTATGGTTATGGTTATGTAATAAAAAAATAGAATTTTGATTAATCCATTACTATTAAAGAAAGAAGGAATAATAATGAAAAAATTTGAATTTAAATTGACAAGATATGAATTTAAACTAGAAGATAACCGTCAAGCTTTAAAGAAATTACTAAGCAATATAAATAATAAAGAATATATATGGTTTTTAGAATATGATGAAATCCAAAATCTTGATTCTGGCTTTCTATTTGAAGATGATGTAGAAATAAAAAATGACGAATTTCAAGAAAAAATTCAAACTCAAGAATATTATATTATTCATGCAATCATAAAATTATTTAAAAATAAAAAAGAATTAAAAAATAACAGATGGATGATGAATTTACAAATATATGATACCATATTTGCAACACTAGATGTTATTGATAATGAACTTTCTAATAAGATAGAGAAAAATATCGAAAAAGTTGAGAATCAGTTGTGAAAATTAAAATGTATTTAATACTAGAGTATGCCAATAAACGCTGTTACTCAAAGTATGTTTCAATTAAAAATAGAAATAGAATTTGATTATAAAAAAGCTGAAATTTATTTTAAGTTCAAAAAATAAAGCTTCTTTTTTGAACAAACAAGAAATAATAGGATATATAATAACAAGATGATAAACGATATAATTTATATTGTGAAAATAATTGATTGAACTTTAGGTGTATTGTTGAGTTTAAAGTAAATAATAACTTATAATTCTTAAATAAGGAGAGCATATGAAAAAAATATAATAATTTGTTTTATCTGTGTTTTATTTTGGATTGTCCTATTTGGCTTAATTAGTGTACTTTGAAGATAATTTTGTTACAATGATTATATACTCTTTAAATAAATTGAAAGGAATGCGGTATTTGCCATGAATATGAATGAATATGATATAGAATTAGAAGTAAAAGAAATACATATTGGTAGGTCAAATGAAATAACTAAGATTGATATTGAAATAAAAGAATTATCAAAAGAGATTACTGTGAGTGTTCCCAATACAATTAAGTCGGGTGATTGTCTTAAATTGAAAGGTTTAGGACGTCCAAAATCGGATGGGACAAAGGGTGATGTTTATATAATGTTTTTAAAAGTAATTGAGGTAAGTAAAATGAATGAGAAAAAATATAAATATAAATATATAAATAGTATTCAAGATTTTGAATTAGAAGATGAATTAAATGAGTATGGAGAGGAAGGATGGAAATGTATAAGTGTTTTACCAATAATAAAAACTATTCAACCAACAATTCCAATGAGTGATGGGGTTGAAATGTAACCAAATTACGAATATAATATTGTATTAGAAAAAGAGTATTTAGATAGTAAATAGAATTATAATAAAAAATGAGGTGATAATAGTGGGATGGTTTGCAGATAAATACGGAAAAGATACACATCCAAAAATGTCTGCTGATACATATTGTGATTTAGCAGATAAATTTGGAGAAAAATATGCTAATGAATTTTTAGAGGATATTCAAGATGGAATATATACAGAAAAGCAAATACGAGATACTTATTTGGATAATAAAAATAAAAAAGAACATAAATCTGATTACGAATTAGCTGATTTCTGTAAAGGTGGAGATTTATCAGATGATGATTAAGTAAAAGATTATCTAATATATAAAAAGATCTAAAAGGCAAGTCAATAAAAAGTGGTTAATGAAAAAATTATAATTAATGTAACAAATCAATTAAATGTTTATAAGTTCTCTGTTTGTATCATTTGCACAACGAAAGTGGAAAATCTCTCTCAGACCAAGATGTAATGTTACAATTAAGTAATTTATTCACCATAAGCATAAATGATATGTTAAATGCAAAAAAAGAAAAAGAAAACTCAATCCAAAGATCAAGTTTTCCTTAGAACTCACTTTATGAAAAGTGAGTATTTTTTATCAATACTTTAAAGCATTGATATTTAATGATGCAAGATAAATACTAAAATTACCTTGCATTAGTATTATAGCCAATAATTTTAATGTTATTCATAAAAAAGAAACAATATGCTATAATAAAAAAACGGAGGAACAATATGAACTTAATCAAAGAAACCAGTGAAAGAAGCAAAAAGTTAAACAAAGGAGAAGCCAAAATAAATTCTTTTCCTCATTCTATCCAACTTTCATTTGAAGGGGTTGCCATTAAAAATTTAAAAGTTACCGCTGTATTTGATAGAGGATGTTATAAAGGACCAAACCTTTGTTTAGAAGAGGAAGAAACGCTATTAAAAAACGCTATACAAAATGAACCTCATTATAAAATTAAAACAGAGTTGGCATCAACAATGGGTGTAAAATGGTATTACATTATTTATGAATATAAAACAGAATATTCTATAGTTTTAGATTTAGAAGAATATAAAGTAGTCAAAAAATACCCATCCTTTTTAGAATTAGGTAAATGGCTTTCTTTATTTAGTGATTCAGTTCCCTTATCCAATTATGAAGAAAATGGATTGCCAGAAATTGACACCATCATGCGTAAAAATAAATATTCTTGGCCTGGAAACATGGATGGCTTATTAATTAATAATAATAAAATTGTTTGTGTAATAGAATACCAGAACACATCTAAAAAAAGAGTGGCTGATCATGATAACAATGATTATATGGAATCATCTTATTATCGAAAAGGTGATGGGAGAAGATGGCTAGTCATTAAACTAATTGAAGAAGCATTAAAAACGAAAACAGTTGTGATTGTTTGGTCCTATAATGAACAAGTAATAGCGATAAAACCCATTAAAAATTATCAATTAAATCAATACAACAATGTTTCTAAAATAGATTGGCAAAAAAAGGTTATGTGTAACATAAATACTTTAACAGAAGAAGAATTTTTAAAAATTGTGACAACTGAATAAATAGGAGAAATCATGGGAAATAATAGAAATTTACATAAAGCAAACCTTGAAAAAAAAGATGAATATTACACTAAAATGAATAATATTGAAAAAGAATTAAATTATTATACGCACTATTTCAAAAATAAAATTGTTTTTTGTAACTGTGATGACCCAGAATACAGCAACTTTTGGAAATATTTTGAAATAAATTTTAAAAAATTAAAATTAAAAAAATTAATTGCCACACATTATGAAGAAGTAAAAACCTCTTATAAATTAGAGCTCATATTAAATAAAAAAGAATTATCTACTATAAAAAGTCCTTTAACCCAAAATGGAGATTTTCGAAGTTCAGAATGTATTGAAATCCTTAAAGAAGCTGATATTGTTGTAACAAACCCTCCTTTTAGTTTATTTAGAGAATACATTGCTCAATTAATGGAATACCAAAAAGATTTTATAGTTATTGGAAGTCAAAATGCTCTAACATACAAAGAATTATTTCCACTTTTTAAAAAAAATAAAATGTGGATTGGATATAATTCTGGCGCTCAAGAGTTTAGAGTACCAGATACTTACGAAAGAAATAATATCTATATTGGTGTAGATGGATATAAATATGCAAAATTTGGTAATATTACCTGGTATACAAACTTAGAAATATCCAAAAGACATGAAATCGTTCCTTTATACAAAAAATACAATGCTTTAGAATACCCAAAATACGATGACTATGATGCTATTAATGTTTCTAAAATTAGTGAGATTCCCTACGATTATAAAGGAAAAATGGGCGTTCCAGTAACCATTCTTGAAAAATTCAATCCTGATCAATTTGAATTAATCGGAATAGATCGATATTTAAAGGATAATCCTCAATATGGAAGAAGATTTAAAATTAATGGTAAAGAAATATATGCTCGTATTGTTATAAAAAACAAAAAAGTGAAATAACAATTAAAATTTCACAAAACTTTCAAAAAATAGTTAAAATTTCCAATTGCATTTTATCTAATTTTTATTGTATAATGTTTCCTGTTGAAAAAGGAGAAGAATATGATAAAAAACAATTTAAATACAAAAACAAACGATTTAAAAATAGCTATAGAATTTGTATCACATTATCAAAAAGACAATAAAGATTTAGAAAATTTACGTCTTCAACTACAAAATTTTAACATTGTAGACACTTTTCAAGAAAATCAAAAATTAGTAAATCTTTTTATTAATATTAAATTATTTATTAACAATTCTATTGAATTTTTTGATAACTACAGTGAAAATAAATATGGAATAAATTTTAACTTATACAAATTTATGAAAGAATTACTTACCAAATGTAATGGTTCAATAAATAAAGAAAGTTCAATTCAATATCTAAATTTATTTAATGAATTTGTAGAACATAGACAAAAAAAGGATTTTTTAAAAGATTATAAAGTGTATCGACTTCTACTGAAACTAAAAGATGACTTTTTATATGATAATGAACTCATCCCCGAAGACACTTTAATAGCTTTAAGTGATTTTAACCAAAATAGAAGTGGTTTAAATCATGATGTTCTATTTTTGCAAAAATGTTGTGAATACAAAAAAACAGAAGAAGGAGAAGTTTTGAATTCTATTGATTATTATAAAGCTTTAGATGCGGATTCTTATAGAAAAAGAACTGGCTCATCCTATGGAACATGGAAATATAAAAACGAGGAAACACTTCCATACAACGATTATTTTCCTCTAGCCAAATCATTTTTTAATTGGTCCACGATGATGTTTGAAGAAACCGTTTATAATAAAAATTTAAAAGAAGAAATAAAAAGAATACCTTTCTTTTGTTCACAAGAAGAAATTACAAAGCTTACTAAAAATAGAATCACTATCATTTCAAATGCAAATTTAGACTATGAAACTATAATGAAAGAATATTACGATCATTTTGGTATGGACCCTAAAAAATTCGCTGAATACATTTATATGAAATACAATTGTGAGATAGTTTGTCCAAACATCCAAACCCAAAGTACCTATTTGACACATTATAAAAAATTGGGTTAATAAAATTTCAATTTAGTGAAAAGAATTGCATATTTATAATTAATATGCTAAAATAGAATTACCTAAGAGATAAGTTTGTTTTACATAAAACCGACTATGGATATGCTTGGGAATCTAATTGATTTATGGTGTTGAATACTAGTCCATTAAGTGTTACTAGAATCCTAAAATAGATCATGTGATGCCCACCTCGCGTGAGCGGGTTTTTATCCAAACAGACTTTTTCTTGGGTTTTTATTATGGAGGAAAAAATGTTCGACCGAACTTTAAAAATAATAGAACCTGAACTATTTTTAAAAATACAAAAAACTAAAATCTTATTAGTAGGTGTAGGAGGAGTAGGGGGATTTGCTTTCGAAAGTTTAATACGCCTTGGTTTTACAGACATTACCTTAATTGATTACGACACTTTTGAAAAATCAAACTTAAACCGACAAATTTTATGTACAGAAAAGACTTTAAATCAAATAAAAATAGAATGTGCGAAAAAAAGAGGCGAATCGATTAACAAGAAAGCCCATATTACCTTAAAAAATTGCTTTTTAAACTCAGAAAACATGTCATATATACCTGAAAAATACGATTACATTTTAGATGCTTGTGATACATTAACAACAAAAATTTCACTTATAAAAAAAGCTTTTAAAGACAACTCCAAAATCATTTCTTGTATGGGAACAGGAAATCGTTTAAATCCTAATTTTGTTGAAATCACAACTTTAAATAAAACCTATAATGACCCCTTGGCAAAAAAAATGCGTAAATTATTAAAAGAAGAAAACATGCCCTTAAACATCCCTGTGGTTTGGAGCAAAGAACTTCCTATAAAAACAAAAGACAGAACTCCAGGTTCTATCTTCCTTGTACCAGCTTCAGCTGGGTTAAATTTAGCTTACTTTGTGTTAGAGGACTTAATGAATTGAATTTTTTAATATAGTAATAAAATCTTCAACTTGTTGATTTTGATTCACAATCTCATAAATAGAACGAAGCAAAGGGGCTTTCGCTCTTTTTTTATTGATTAAAGGAATCAAGTACTCTAAAGATTCTACACCCTCAATAGTATTCTTCTTTTTAAATTCATTAATTTCTTTTTTTGTACTTTTCTTTCCTAATAAAGCTCCATAACTAAAATTTCGACTTTCTTCTGAATTACAACTTAAGATTAAATCGCCGAGACAACTTAAAGAAAAAAGAGTTTCTTCTTTTCCATAAAAACGATAAAGTAAATCATAAATTTCATGATAAACCGCTGTGATATAAAAAGCCTTCGTACTTTCTAAACCCATTGTTTCTTTTAATAGCCCCGATCCAATAGCGTAAACATTTTTCAAAACACCCACTAAAGAAGTGCCTAATAAATCAACACTTTCTTCTATAACGACTTCACTATCTAAAAAAGCTTTTTTAACTAAAACTTTACTTTTTTTATGTGTACCAGCTAAAGTAAAACCTAAAAGTTTATGAGAACACATATCTTGAGCAAAAGTAGGCCCACTCATAATTAATAGAGGATTTTTTAAACTCTTTTTAGCAATTTGATAAGGAAACAATCCCATTTTATCGACACCTTTCGTTCCAATCACAACAGGAATTTCTTTTGAAATTAAATCCTTTATTAAATCAACAGAAGAAGAAAAATAGGGAATGCTAGACATTAAAAACACAATATCTTTCTCTTTTAAAACATCTTCAATAGAATTAGAAACCGTAATGCCTATAGGAATATCTTTCCCTTTAAAAATCGTGTTTAATTTTTTCGTTTTCTTAAAATCTTTAACCAAATCCTTATTTTCACTCCAAAGTTCAATAAGATTTCCTTGAACCTCTGCAAGACGAATAGCAACACTTACACTAAATAAACCTGTTCCAACAATACCTATTTTCATTTATTTTACACCTTTCATTTCATTATACAATTTATTAATATTTTCTTCATATTTATTCATTTTCTTATGATAATATTTTCTATTCTTTAAATTTTCTGGTAAATACACTTGATAAACCCAATCATTTTTATAATCATGAGGATATTTATAAGTTGTACTACTTGTTTTAATATGATTAGGGACATTACCAGTTGTTCCACTCCGAATATCATTCAAAGCCGCATGAATAGCTAAGTAAGCACTATTACTTTTAGGAGATAAGGCCATTTCTGTCACCACAACGCCAAGAGGAATTACCGCTTCTGGTAACCCAATCAGTTCTGAGGCATGAATAGCCGCCATTACCTTCGGTCCAATAGAAGGATTCGCAAGACCAATATCTTCATAGGCAATAACACTCATTCTTCTATAAATACTATCCAGATCCCCTGCTTCTAAAAGACGACCTAAATAATGCATAGAAGCATCTACATCACTTCCACGAATCGACTTTTGAAATGCACTTAGAACATCATAATGGCCATCTTCATTCTTATCATGAAAGAAAACAGGTTTACTATTAATCGCTTTAACTAAATCAATGGTAACCAACTTATTTTCATCAGAAGAGGAGTAACACACCTCTAATAAATTAAGAGCACTTCTAAAATCCCCTGAAGAAAGAGTAGCAATATAATTTAGTGTTTCTTCATCAATTTGAATTCCATTCATGTGCTTTAAAGCTCTTTTTAATCCAACAACTAAATCTTCACGAGTAAGCTCTTTAAGTTCAAAAATTTGTACTCGACTTCGAATCGCTGGATTAATTTTATGATAAGGATTAGATGTCGTAAGACCAATTAAAATAAGTAAACCACTCTCAATATAAGGAAGAAGCAAATCTTGTTTATCTTTATTCATTCGATGAATTTCATCTAGTACAACAATCATTTCACCATTCATTTTCGCTTCTTCAATAACAATATCAAAATCTTTTTTATTATTAATCGTTGCATTTAAAAAACGATAGGGCAATTTAAGTTCATGAACAATGGCATTTGCAATACTTGTTTTTCCAATACCAGGCTTACCATATAAAATAAAAGAGAAAATTTTTTTATTTTTAACCATATTAAATAATACTTTTCCTTGACCCACTAAGTGACTCTGACCAATCACATCACTTAACGTTTCGGGTCTTAAAGTATTTGATAAAAGTTCCATAACACCACCAAAAATATTATAACATTAATTCCTAAAATAACCTAGTTTTTACAAAAAAAAAATGGTATATTAAACGAAAGAAAGAAGGAAAAAAATGAAATACTACCAACTTTAAATCAAGAATTTTAGCCAAAAGAAAAAATAAAAATACTTAATAGAAATAGAGTGAAGAGCATGACCAATCAAGACTACTATACGAAATATTTAGATTATTTACAATTTGAACGAAAATTATCTGAAAACACAATTGACTCCTATCGTAATAATTTAAATCGATTTGAAGAATTTCTAAATGGGAAACCAATCAAAAAAGTAACAAAAGAAGAGATTTTGGCTTATTTAAAATCCAATGAAAACATGGCTGAAAAAAGTAGGGCCCATTACTTAACCGTTTTAAAAAATTTCTATGAATTTTTAAGTACAGAGGAAATAATAAAAGAAAATCCTTGTGAAAATATAAAAGCGCCCAAAATCACTAAAAAACTTCCTGAATTTTTAACCTATGAAGAAGTTGAAAAATTATTAGACATTAAATTAGAAACACCTTTTGATTACCGTAATAAAGCCATGTTAGAACTCCTATATGCCACTGGATTAAGAGTCAGTGAGCTTGTCAATCTTCAGTTAAATCAAATTGATTTTGAAAACGATTTACTTCAAATATTAGGAAAAGGAAAAAAAGAAAGAATCAGTCCTTTTAGTGATATTGCAAACAAATATATGAAAATTTATATTGAAACTTATCGAAACCTTCTTTTAAAAAAGAAAGACAGTGACTACGTTTTTATTAACAATTTTGGAAACAAAATCTCTAGGCAAGGGTTCTTTAAAAATTTAAAAATGATTGCTAAAAAGCAAGGGATAAAAAAAGAAATCAGTCCGCATACGTTAAGACATTCCTATGCCACTCATATGCTTAAAAATGGCGCTGATTTACGAATTATTCAAGAACTTCTTGGTCATAGTGATATTGGAACCACTGAAATTTATACCCACGTTGTAAATGAAAAATTAAAATCCGATTATGAAAACCACCCTCACTACAAAAAAAACAAGTAAAAAATTACTTATCCAAACTTTCTATAAAAGCATCAAAAAGCAATTTAGAATAAGAATCATGGATTAAACTCTCTGGATGCCATTGAACTCCTATAAAAAAAGTTTTATTCTTTGCCTCAACCGCTTCAGGTATCCCATCTATAGAATACGCTACACAATCTAATTTTGTTTTTTTAACAAATTCATTATGACGGCTATTAACCAGAATCCGTTTACTTTTTAAAATGGAAGACAAAAGGCTTTCTTCTAACAATACTGGATGAACATAATCAAGTTTACTTTGATGATCATTAGAAGAAAGAGTAGCTAGAACCCCATCAAAAGTTACCGCCATGGTTTGCATACCTAAACAAAGACCTAAAACAGAAAGATTTTGTTCATATAAAAAAAGAACAAGTCGTTTATCAATAGCATGAATTTTAGAACCACCAGGCAAAATGATCCCATCACACATTTTAATTAAAGGTAAAACCGCTAAAAACTCTTGATTTTCATCATTATCATAATCAATTGGAATAGAAACAACTTCTACAGGATACTGTCTTAAATAATGGAGTAAATCCCCACGAAACCCATTAAGTGCATTTCCACTAGCACTTGTAAATTCTCGTAATAAAATGCCAATTCTTTTTATAATGCTCACTCCTTTTTAAAAGGTATGTTTCTTAAAGAAAAAAATGATTAAGAAGAATAAGTAAAGTGCCTAAAACTAGACCGATAATAATAAATTTATTTTCTTTATACTTAAGAGCTTCAGGATAAATTTTTTCTATAGAAAGAGTAATCATAATGCTAGAAACGAACAATAAGATAATACTAATTAGTTCATTTGTAATAAAATTTTTTAATAGTAAAAAAGCGAGTAGGGCACCAAAAGGTTCAGAAAGACCTGAAATAAAAGCGGCTTTTATAGCTTTAAACTTACTATGCGTGGCATAATATAAGGGAACAGCAATACTAATTCCTTCAGGAATATTATGAAGCATAATAGCAAAACTTAATTTTAAACCTAAATGAAGATCTTGATAACTTGACAAAAATGTAGCTATCCCTTCAGGAAAGTTATGTAGCATTAAAACGATCATATTTAAAATTCCTAATTGGTAAAGATTATTTTGATTTTTCTCCACTTTATTAATTTTACGAATTAAATACTTAATTAAAAGAATGCCACTAATAAACGCTATAGAGGAATATAAAAGTCCATTTTTAAGTTTAATTAAAGGGAAGAGGGAAGTAGGAATTAAATCTGTTATACTAATTCCTATCATAATAGCTAAAGAAAAACTAAGAACTAAAGTAATAAATTTATTAATATTTTGAGGCGTAATTTTTAAATAGATAAGTAAAGCTCCTAACGTTGTGGACAATCCCGCTATAGTAGAAATAAGCAAAGGAAAAAAAAGATTCATACAATCACCTAATAATAATATGAATTAAGAGACCAATAATTTCCAAAATAATCTATGAATGATTATGAACAAAAAGTACATAATACTAATGGGAGGTAAAAGATTATGGAAAAAAATAATAATAATTCTCGTAATAGTAGAAATTCTAATAATAATTCTAGAAACAATCAAAAAAATAATCAAAATTCTAGAAGTAATAGTAGAAAATCTAGTAGAAACGAACAAACTCGTTAATAATAAAGAAAGGAATGAATTAAATTCCTTTCTTTTATTTATTTCTATGAGAGATAACTCTTAATCATCATAAAGATTACGAATTCACCCAATTTGTATATTAACTTATATGCCTATTTTTTATATTGACTTTTAAGCCTATTTTGTTATAAAGCTTAAGAACCCTTGTACCATATAAGCATTAGCTAAAAGATTAGAAGTGAACGAGAACATGTTAGAATATGTAAAAAACGTTAATTCAAGTTTAAAATACTTAATTCATTATGGAGATGATAATAAATATCAATATGACCCCAATGAAGTCGCTTCGAATAGTGATAAATTAAGAAATCGATTTTTAGAATTAGTAACCAAAGATATAAAAGAACCAGATAAAATGTTATCCATTTATGAATTTATACAAAATTGTAATGAAATAATAGATTTTAATATATTATTTAGATACGTACAAAAACATAACTTATGGGACGCTTATAGAAGAAATTACACAATTATTAAAGATTTAGTTCATCTAAGAAATGGGAAAATATTAGGTTTAAGATATGGGAATAAATTTGATACAATGGATGACTTTTATAACTCAAATGAAAGGTTCTTATAATTTATAAGTTAACATAATACATAGCCTAGAAGACAGTTAGTCTTCTTTTATTATGCTTTTGGGTATGGTTTTCTTATATTAGTTTTTCCTAATAAATAGTCAATTGAAGTATTGTAAAAATCAGCTAATTTACTAAGTTTATCGATTGGTATTAATCGAACACCAGTTTCATATCTAGAGTAGACTACTTGATGAATTTTTAAAAATTCAGCTATAGTTTCTTGTTTTAAGTCTTTATCTTCTCTTATTTCTTTTAGACGATTTATATTCATAAAAATTCTTCCTTTAATAAGATTTTAATATAACTGAACAGTTATATCTTGACTATATAACTAAACGGTTATATAATTATAATTAGTTAACCGAACGGTTATAAAGAAATGGAGAAAAGAAAAATGGAAAAACAAATCAATGCAACAATATTTAGTGTGTTGCGCTATGAAGAAAAAGACAAGACAACAAAAGAGAAGACTGGTAAATGGAAAATAAGAATTGATTATCTAATGCTAGGTAAAGACTCTATTCAAGATAATACTAACTTTAGAGGCTACAGTAACTTAAGTTGCTTTATTGACTACACAGAAAGCTTGTGGAATAAATTAACAACTAAAATTATCATGCAACCTATTGAATTAGTATTAGAAAGTGTTCCAAGTGCTAGAGACCCTTTTAAATCTTATGTTAAAGTAAAAAGTATTAATACAAAAGATGAAGTTATTAGTTTGGTATAACTTAAATCATCATTGTTATTATACGGTTTACAAACAAACTCGAATACCTCATGAGGTAGGGGAGATAAACAAATTTAACCACCAACTTATTCAAGTTATTGATCTAAGCCCTCCAAAACCAAAATTAAACGAAAAAACCGCTGATAAACTCGAAAAGTTAGCAAATCGTTTAAGAAACGGAAAACCTAAAAAATGCCATATAACCTATAAAAAACAATATCCATGGTGGTTAAAAAAATAGTTTTAAACAATTAAAATTGTTTAAATAAATAAAAAATTTACGTTTATCGTTAGAAAGGAGTATCCTTTATGACTGAAGGAGCAACAAGCATGGGTTCTGAATTAAATACCGCTTTAACTACAAGTGTAAAACCTACAACGATTATCTCCGAATTTAAGGATATTATGCCTTGGATTGGGTTAATGGTTGCCGCCGGTTTTATCATTTATGAAGCAAAGAAAATGCTTAAAGGCGCAAGCAAAGGAAAAGTACGTTTATAGTACTTTTTTTTAAAAGGAAAGGAGAAAGAAAAATGTTTGAAATAGCAACAGACTTTTTAAAACAATTATTTGAAGTAATGCCTTATATTATTGTTATTTATATTGTATTTGATTTTTTAGGAAGCTTTTTCTTTGGGAGGAGTTAATAATGATTTATGTACCTAATAAAGACAATTACAAATGTTTCGTTGTACAAAGCGAAGAGGTTATTCGTGCCTATGAAGATATTCCAAACTATAATACTAATGTTAATTATCGTGACTATTACATACGTAGTGACTACATTTATCGTGAGGGCACTCAACAATTTGGAACTTACACCACGCTACCAACTTGTCTTCCTAGCGATACTATCACTTCTAATTTTTATTATCGACTTGATTTTGATAAGATTCTAGTTATTTTTATTATTTTAGCAATTATATGCGTACTATTGCCATTAAAAATTGTTATGCGCTTTTTTAGGAGGTTTCAATGAAAAAAGAAATGTTAAAAGGCTCTATATTTGGTTTAATTATTGCTTTAATTTTCAACCCATTTTATGTTAAAGCTTTACCAACTGGAGAAATTTACAGTGAATCAGCTACCAAAAAATATGAATTAGGTCGTTTTTATTGGAACAGTGGTTCGATGGCTTTATATGGCCATAATGGTACAGGTAATAGCATTTATGATCCTCAATTACAACGTTTTAGAAATGGAACATATTCTTTATACACCTATGGTGTAGACC
>CAJTUR010000007.1 GCA_910579535.1 uncultured Bacilli bacterium | reverse complement strand
AAAAAAATGTTATTTTAACTTTAAATCACGAATTAAGTCTTTTTTAATAGCATCTTGCTCAATATAATGTTCAAACAAATCGTCTGAAAAAGACAAATCCAAAAAGGCTTCAACCTCATCGATGACTTGATCAATAGAAAAATCTAATATTTTTAATAAAGACGTTTTAAATTCTGGATAAAGTTGAAGGAGTGTTTCAAAAGTTTTCAATTCATCTCGTTCATCATTTCTAATATTTTTTAAACGATAAAAAATAGGTGTAGGTAAAATAAATTTTCCAAAATCTGAAACATAATGATAATAAGGTTTCAAAATTGCCTTGAAGCAAAAATCAAAATCGTAAATAGGAGCGAGCTTTATTCCTTCACTTTCTTTTTCAAACAATAAATTATAAGAACAAAGATCTCTTAGTCCTAAATAGATATGAAAGCTCATCAAATCAAAAAATTTTTTCAAAAATAATTGATAAGAAGACGTGGTTTTAAAAAAATGCTTTATAAAAGAAAGGTTGGCCAAAATCCCTTCAAAAGGAAACAAATCAGAACTGCCATAAATATAGTCTTTTGATGATTGGCGAAAATTTAAAGAAGCAAGACCAGAGTGCCCATTAAAAATGGCTGGAATAAAATGGATAACAGGCAAATCATAAATTTTAGCAATTCTTTCAGCCAAAAGATGATTCATGAATTCTTTATCATTTCTCTGTTTAAAATAATAAAAATTATTGTCATGAAACGTATTGATTCATTGTAGTAGCATCAATGTTTAATAACTTAGCATTTTTTCTTGAATAAGGAAACTTTTCCTTCAATTTTAACACTTCAATTTTGTTAGAAAACTTTATTTCTTGCAAATTCCCCATAACCTTTCAACTAGAAACCTTATTTTAGCACAAAAGAAAAATAGCATCAATAATCTTCTGCTATTTCTTCAATGGCTTCAATTTCTGATTCCATAGCTTGTTTGTATTTCTTTTTAAACGAAACAACTCGCTTACGAAGTTCTTCTGCATCCGTTTCATATTTTTGAGCTTTAACTAAAGCATCATTAATAATACGAGAAGCATTTTTTTTAGCTTCATCAATAATGCCTTTACTTTCATCACGAGCCATTCTTTTAATCTGAGTGGAAGCATCTTCAGCGACCAATATTGTTTTATTTAAAGTATCTTCTAAATTTTGATATTTTTCTAAATTTGAATTCAATTTTTCAATTTCTAAGTCCTGAGCTTTTAATTTGTTAAGCATGCTTTCGTATTCTTTAGCAACAGTCGCAACAAAACTATTTACTTCTTCTTTATTATAACCATTAAAACTATTACTAAATTTTTTCACTGCTTCACCTCAAATTCACTTAAAATTAATTATTTATTCTACCACTCATTCTCCATATCGTCATCATTTTTTTCTTTTTCGCTCTCATCAGAGATTTTTCCTTGAATATTAACATTTTTAGGAGTACATAGATAAATACCAATCCCTATTTTTTGCATCTTTCCCCCTATAGAATAAATGCATCCACTTAAAAAGTCAATAATTCTTTTCGCTTGAGCTGAGGTGACTCTTTTTAAATTAACCACAACACTATTTCTATTTTTCAAATGATCGGCAATTTGTTGACTCTCAGAATAGGCACGAGGTTCCATTAAAATCATTTTATTTCCCATTTTATCGGCCTCTTTTAAAGCTTCTTCTTCACTACTATTATAATATTCATCTTCTGTTCCAACTAAATTATCTTCTCCATCCGAAAATAATTTTTTTAATTTATCTAAAGCCATAATCATTCCTCTTTCTTTTTATATTACCCTACTATATAATATAGTACCAAAGAATTAGGAATTTTTCAATTACAATTCTAATTAAAATTCAATTCTAGATTCTATATAACTTCCAAGTTCATCAATAGGCATTTTTATTTGTTCCATTGTATCACGAAGTCTCAAAGTAACCATATTTTTTTCAAGTGTTTCATCATCTATAGTGATACAAAATGGCGTACCTACTGCATCACTTCTACGATATCTTTTACCAATACTTCCAGATTCATCATAAGAACAATTAAATTTTTTACACAATAAGGCATAAACTTCATTAGCTTTTTCTCCATGAACTTTTTTAATTAAAGGCAAAATAGTTGCTTTTATAGGAGCCAGGAAGGGATGAATCTTTAAAACTTCTCTCTCATCTTCATCATTTTTTTCAATCGTATAAGCATCTGTTAAAAAAGCAAGAATAACCCGATCCAATCCCAAAGCGGGTTCAATACAATAAGGAATGTACCTTTCATTTGTTGCTGGATCTAAATAAGACAAATCTACCCCACTATAATTTTTATGAACAGTTAAATCATAATCTGTTCGATCAGCAATCCCCCAAAGTTCATCAAAACCATGAAGATATTTATATTCAATATCAGTCGTAGCAACACTATAAAAAGATAACTCTTCTTTTGCGTGATCGCGAAATCTTAAATTTTCTTTTTTAATGCCTAAACTTTTTAAAAAATCCAAACAAAATTGTTTATAATACCCAAACCATTCTAAATCCGTTCCAGGTTTACAAAAAAATTCCAACTCCATTTGTTCAAATTCACGTGTTCTAAAAGTAAAATTTCCAGGAGTAATTTCATTACGAAAACTCTTTCCCGTTTGACCAATTCCAAAAGGGACTTTTACTCTCATGCTTCTAACAATATTATTAAAATTAACAAACATACCTTGTGCTGTTTCAGGTCTTAAATAAATCGTGGCCTTTGCATCTTCAGTAACGCCTTGAAAAGTTTTAAACATGGTATTAAATTGTCTAATCTCGGTAAAATCAACTTTTTCACAGTTAGGACAAGTGACCTGTTCTTCTTGAATAAAAGCCTCTAATTTTTCATTACTCCAGCCATCACACTCAACCTCTTCTCCTCTATTTTTTAAAAAGGCTCCCACTAATTTATCAGCACGATAACGCATTTTACAATTTTTACAATCCATTAAAGGATCATTAAAATTTGTAATATGACCTGTTGCTTCCCAAACTTTTGGGTTCATTAAAATCGAACTTTGAATACCATAATTATAAGGATTTTCTTGAATAAATTTTTTCCACCATGCTTTTCGAACATTTTCTTTTAACTCAATCCCTAAAGGTCCATAGTCAAAAGTATTAGATAACCCTCCATAAATATCACTTCCTTGAAAAATAAACCCATATTGTTTGCAATAATTAATTAAATTTTCCATCGTAATTTTCTCTTTCATATTATTCCTCCTTTTATAACATGCAATCTTTCTCTTATAAGAGATTTATCACTAACGTTTTCATTCGTTCTATAACCATTTAGTACTTTAATGGCTTTTTTACTAGAAACTCTCTCATACATGCTTATCCATTCTAACATAAAATTGTATAAAAAAGCATTAAAATAAACTTTAACTTTTCCCTTTTTTAATAAATAAGTTCCCAAAGATATCGCTTGCTGATTTTGAAAATAAAAATGTTCATATAAAACAAGAGGCCCTCCCCTATAATCAATTAAAAAATCTAAAGCTGTATTTATAAATTCAATATCTACGCTATTAAAATTGCCTTCTTTTAATAATAAAGAAATAGACATTTTTGTTTTATCTTGTGAAGACTCAAATCGTGAAAAAGGATTACTAGAAGAACAAATAAAATGAATCGTTCGAATACTTAATGATTTTCCTAAAAAATAAGTAAGTCGATCATTAAAATACTTTTCCTTTACTTGCTCATATAAATCACTTAAAAATCCATCTTCATCCTTAATAGTTAAATAGGTTTCATCCATTTTTTTTACTTCTAAAACATGAGATGAAACAGAAAATGAACAAAGAAAATCAGCATTTAAAAACTTCCATATAGAATCATTAAACCAATTTAAATCTTTTGGAAAAAGCAATAATGTATATAATTTAATATTGTAATCTTGATCATAGCCTTTAATAAACACTTGATTCCTCTCAGCTTTTATAAAAAGTTGAGAACAATTTAAAAACTCATCTTGCTTTATAATATCAGGCCTCCTTCAAAAAAATAGAAAAGACTAAAGAACAAATAAGGGACGAAAAAAATTCCGCGGTTCCACCCTAATTATTCTTTAGTCGAATCACTTTTTATTATATAGCTCCAAGTTTTCCATCCTCTTCTTCGCTTCTATAACTAAATTATATAAAAACACTTTGAAAAAATCAAGAACAAATATTTAATAAACATATAAGTCCTTTAACAATAATTTCTTGAAAACAATCTTCGAATAGAAGACCCTACTGCTCTTCCTAAATCAAGAACCGTATTAATCATTCGAGCCACCGCATTTAATGCTGTAATCGTTAAAGCTCCACCTTTTAATTCATATAAATCTTTACTATTTAAAATCACTTTTTCACCTCCTAAGAATGACATTTTAAAGGACGTAAAAATCCATCTAAAACTCCTGCTAGAAACACCCCTACAGCTGTCAGCGCCGCAAGTAATTTATACCCACCTCCAACAATTTGTTTCAATTCTTTTTCTTCTAAAATCATAAACTTCACCTTTCTACAATAATTTTCCATATTTTCTTTATCATCTTTTCTTTGTTTTTTAAAAGCTGTATTCCCACCACATCATTATTTTCTCCTATATATTCTTTTAACTTTAGTGTAAAATCATGAAAAGTATTATTAAAAAAATCAGATTGAAGCTCACCTATTTTTAAATCTTCAACTTCGTATTTCAAACCCTCTACTCTAATAAAATGATAATCAAATTTTACTGAAGTAGGTAAATAAAAACGAAGTTCGCATGACGAATCACAAATCACTTGTGCATTTAATGTGTAAACATCATAAGCTTCATATAAACTAAGAAAACCTAGAAGGAAAATTAACAACAAAATTAACCCTACAAACAAACTTGTTTTCAATTTAATTTTGTATTTTAAATACCCTTGCAAATTGTATTTCAAATAATCGGTCATAATGCCTCTTTAAAGTCATAAACAGCATCAAAATACGCTTCGTTTTCTTTATGACTAACATATATAACGGTTTTATCTTTTAAATAGACTTTCAAATTTTGAATAATTTTAACCTCTAATTCATTATTCAATTCACTTAAAGCCTCATCTAAAATTAAAATTTGAAATTCATTCAATAAAGCTCGAGCTAAAATAATCCTTTGCTTTTCTCCACCAGACAAATTAGTAGCATCTTTTAATATAAAAGTTTCATATCTTAAAGGCTTATTAGAAAGAATACCTTCTATTTCGCAAATGGTAGCAATTTCCCTGAATTTTTGTTCTTCTACTTTGCGATCCAATAGAATATTATTCCTAATTGTATCTTGTAATAAACATTCTTTTTGACTAATATAAGTAATGTTTTTTCGTATTGTATTTAAGCTGTAATCCGCTATTAAAGTATTACCAATTTTAATCTTTCCTTTATCAATTTTTAGTAATCCACTAATAATTTGACATAAAGTAGATTTTCCACATCCACTAGGACCTTTAAAATAAACAAATTGATTCTTAGGAATGACAAGAGAAAAGTTTTTAAAGATTTTTTGAAAAGGTTGATAAGAAAAATCTAAATCTGAAATTAAAATGGTTCCATTTTCAAAGACACTTAATCCCTTTTCTTTTTCTTCTTCCTCTACATTGTAAAAATCATTTAATTTTTCAACACTAACCTTTATATAACTCAAACTAGGAATAAATTGAATCATACTTTTAAAAGGTTGAATAAAAAAAGGCATAAGATTTTCAAAAGTAATTAAATCAATTAATGAAAGCTGTTTATTGACAATCAACAAAATTCCAATAGATAAAACAGAAAAATGTAAAATTTCTTCTAATCCAAAAGAACAAACGTGAGAAGTTAAAATTTTTTCATTTAACTTATGAAGAAAATACAAATATTTAATACAATTTTTTTCAATTTTTTTAAAGACAGAATCCGTAAGATTTAAGTTTTTCATAGTTAAGAAAAAGTCTAAATTTTCTATAACAGTGGATTGAAAATCAATTTCCCTTTCATTAGTAATTAAAGCTTTTTTGTATAAGATTTTTTCAGAAATTATTCCAATAATGACATAGAATAAAACAAAAGAACAAAGAATAAAAAACAATAGTTTATTCATGTAAAATAAAATAATTCCAACACTAAAGCTTAAGATAGAATCCAAGCAAATCGTAACCATAAGTTCTGAAAAAACAGATTGAATACCCTCTAATTCTTTCAAACGAACCATAATTTCACCTGTCGTTCTATCTTTTATAAAATAATTAGGAAGCAAAAACAAATGTTTCAAAAAATGATAATAAAGAAGTCCATCAAATTTTTTATTAAAAAGATTTTTATAATAATTTCTCAGAAAATAAACAATTAACTTTATTAAATTAAATGCTAAAATATAAAGATAAACAATAAAATTATTTTTTTCTCTTCATTTTGATTAAGTGTACTAACCAAAATTTTATAATAAAAACCAGTAAAGACCGTCAAAAAAGTAAATAAAAAACTTAAAATTATAACCCGTAAAACTAAATTTTTCTCTTTTTTAAAAATCGTTTCAATCATTTTTAGAAATAGATTTTGATTTTGTATTTTAGGTAATGAGTATTTTGGATATAAAATAATTAAATTTTTTGACCAAATTTCTAAAAATGATTGCCTCTTCATTTTGACCTTACCTTGAGCTGGATCCATCAAATAAATAAAATCTTTTTCAACTTTATAAATAACAACAAAGTGATTGAGCTGATCAATCGTAACATGAGCAATTGCTGGTAAAAAAACACTTTCTAAATCACTAAAATTTTTTAAATTTAATCCATAGGAATCAAAACCATAGTGAATAGCTGTTTTTACTAAATGATAAGCGGTAGTTCCATTTAAATTAGTCTCTGTATCAATGCGTAAAGTTTCTAGTGGAACATATCCTTCATAGTATTGAATAATGGATTGTAAACAACAAACACCACAATCTTTTAAATCATGTTGCCTAACAACTACACTTTTCTTTTTCATTTTATTTTTTCGCCTCCTACTATTATATTTACCCCATAAATTGGCTCCTTCCTTTTTTTATAAAAAAAAATTAAAAAAAGTTTTAAACTCAACAGTTCAAAACTTTAAATATTAATCCTATAATTGAAAATTGCTTGTAAATTCAATGGCCTCTTTATTATCAACATAAACTAAAATAAATTCTCTCATTAATTATATCTAAATTTTCAAGAGTATCATAAAAAAAATAATAGAAAACACAAATATTTTATTTCAATTTTTAATTCACTCTGTATCTAAAGAAATACATTTGTAGTTTTTTAGTCTTTATTTCATCAAGCTTTTTGTATAGATTCTACAACCTTTATAATTTGTCGTCTTCACTTAAATCTTGGTAAATAATTTAACATAAAAAAATAAAATATAAATATCTGCCAGATAGGTCTGTTAATTTCTCAATTTGCCTTACATCATGCATTCTAGCATTAGCATTTTGCCATTATTTATTTATATAAAAACCGTCTTTTATTTCAGGATATTTATTATTATCAAAGTTTGTTATCTTTATTATATATTTTGTCATTTCTAAAGACCACTTTGCTAATATTATTTGTTCTTATTTCTCGTATAAAATATATTTTATTAAATCGTCAACATCAATTCTATTTCTATAAATATTTTACCATAAATTTAAAACTCGAACCATAAAGTTCGAGTTTCCTATCAATCTGGTGTCCTGAGGGAGATTCGAACTCTCGACCGTACGCTTAGAAGGCGTATGCTCTATCCAGCTGAGCTATCAGGACATAATCAGCAAATTCATACTGATTATATACTATTATTATGGATTATTCAAGAGTATTTATAATTAAATTTACATTTTTATCTTCATTATTTACAATAAATTCAACTTGCTTAATATGATAAGTATCTCTTAAAGACAAATAAATCATATATTTAACCTCTTCTAAAATAGTCTCATTATGGATATCTTCAAAAATATAATTATTAAAACTAAGCTTAATTTCCTCTTCTAATATTTCATAATTAGTAAGTTCAGCATTAGCATGAAGAAAACTAATTAATTTTGACTCATAAATAGGTGAACTCTTTAATTTTTCAATAATAATATCCACTTTCTCATTCGGATTATTACTAACATAAGTAACGGGAACATAATAAAAATAATCCTCTTCTTTACTTCCATAATAAATCGTTGTTTTACTAGTATTTTTAATACTATCAATATCATAAATCTTGTTAACTCCAAAATCTTTATTTAACAAAGATGGAAGCTTTTCTTTACTAAATGGTAACTCAGTAAACCCCTTTCCTTCAACAAAAATAAGAATATTATCAACTTCCTCTAGCTCTGTTAAAGAATAAATAAGACTTTCAATCATTTTTCTTTCATTTTTTTCTGTCGTATTTAAAAATTCTTTTGAAAAATCAATTTTTAATAATTTATTTTCTAAAGACAAATTATTAATTTTTGTATTAGCTGGAATCACTCCAAAAAAACGGTCTGGAATATACGCACTTTCTTTACTATTTAAAGTTAAAATACTTATAATGTCTTTAATCTTCTCCAATGTTTCTTTATCATTAAGAACCATATTTACTCGAGCAACATAGCTTTCTTTATTTAATAAATAAACCACTCCTTTTTGAGTATCAATATAATTAAGTATTTGTTTATAATCCTGACTTTCTAATTTAGTAGGAAAAAAATAAGTTACCAATAAAATAAAAAGTGCTAAAGAAGAAATTGTAATTCTTCGAATAATCCCTTTTTTTAACATAATAATTCACCTAATAAAACTTATGAAAAAAAGCAAAAAAAAGACTAAAAAAGTTAGAAATCTTTCTAACTAATCTGTATTTCTCCAAGTTTGATTAATTCTACAACCGCTTGTGCTCGACCTTTAACACCAAGTTTTTGCATAGCATTAGAAATATGATTACGTACTGTTTTTTCACTAATTCCTAAAAATTCAGCAATTTCTTTTGTAGATTTATTTAAAACAAGTAATTCAAAAACTTCTTGTTCTCTATTCGTTAATATACCTTTTTTCAAATTAAAAAACCTCACTTTCTTTAATATCCATTTTAACTATAATATTTTATGAATATTAAAATTTTAAGTGAGCAAAAAAAGTTTAAAAACAGGTTAACCTTGGAATTTTACAACAATATACATCTTATTTTCATATTCCTCTTGAATCGTTCTAATAATATTATTAGCAAGTGTACTATTATGTTCTTTACTAGCTACTGTCACACTAATCTGATCATTTTTAATTTTAATAAAACAATCCAAATTTAATTTTTCTTTTATCTTTTTTTCTAAAGCCTCAACTTTTCCCTTTGTCGCATTTAAGGTTTGAAGAGAATTATAAGCATCATTCTTTTCTTGTAAACTAGCTGTATCATCTAAAAGAATCGTTTGTAAACTCTCCATTTCGGCAAGCATTTCTTCTTCCTCTTTAACTTTCAAAGAGACAAGTATACTACTTTCATTGGTTTCTAATACTTCTTTAACTTCATCTGTTTTATTTACAACTTGTAAAACTTCATCATTTTTGGTTGTAACATAATAAATTCCTAAAACTAAAATCAAACTAAATAATGTAACAAACCATAATCCATTCTTATTAATCATAAAATCCCTCCACCTTAATCAATATATACGTTAAAAATTCTTTTTTATGATTAATTTACAACATAAAGGAATAATGATATAATTTAAAAAAGGTGATGCTTATGAACTATTCATGGTCTTATGTATTTTTAGTTTTTTTAATCTTCAGTTTCTGTGGTTACGTTTGCGAAATTATATTTAGTAGTCTTTATCAAAAAAAATTAGTCAATCGTGGATTTTTATGTGGTCCTTATTGTCCTATCTATGGTGTTGGAAGTTTATTCATTCTTTTTTCTTTATTAAGATTTGAAGAAGATCCTGTAATTGTTTTTATCTTAGGTGCCATTATTACTTCTTGTTTAGAATACTTTACAAGTTTTCTTTTAGAAAAAATATTTCATAATAAATGGTGGGATTATACAGATATGAAATTCAACATTAATGGACGAATCTGTTTACAAAATACATTACTCTTCGGCCTCGGTTCTCTAGCTATCATTTATTTAGCTTACCCCATTGTTTTAAATATGCTTAACCCCTTATCTTCCAAAACTCAACTCATTTTAGCACTAACGTTTTGTTTTATTTTTATTGTAGATTGTATTTATTCTTTTATTATCGCTTATAACTTAAGAAATCGCTTAATCATATGTGAAGAATTAAAAAATGAAAAATTAGCTAAAATCCCTGGAATGTTAGAAAAAATAATTAAATCAAAAGTGACAGAATTTAAAGCTTATCCCAAAAGATTATTAGAAGCATTTCCTAATTTAAAAAAATACAACGCTAAAGAATTAGACATAATGAAAAAAATTCGTGATAAAACAAAAAGAAAGAAAAAAAAATAAACAGATAGTTTATTTTTTTTATAATCTATAAAAGACTTAGACTATTTCTAATTTTAAATAAAATTTTTAATGGATTTTCATTCCTTCATTGAGCTCATATTGATAGACATCACGGACTTCTAGTAATCCTTCTTTGAATATTTTTTCCATATTTTCTTTCCAAAAAGAATAATCGGCATAGCTTTGTTTAACCATCATTTCATTTAAATAAGAATTTAATAAAGTGATCGTCTCCTTACTTGCGTACTCTACAATTTTAGGATAGTAATCTTGAAATTTATATCGACTATTTTTATAAGCTTCCAATCCCTCTTTATTTACATTTAAAATAAATTTAATAATCTCTTTTTGAGAAATATTGATACGATGCATTTTTTTAACTAAAAAAACAATTTCTGATAAAGTTAAAGGACGAATTACTCTTTGTTCATCAATATTATACTTGTCCATAATTTCTCGATAGAGTCTTTTAGATTCTTTTTGGTCAAGGAGTTTAATTTCTATTTTTGGCACAACTTCCTTTTCTTCTTTTTTGATCTTAATCTTTTTCTTGAATAAAACTTTAAAAACATAGCACATCTTAGAGTCCAGGCCTAAAACAATCAAAGATTGAATTACAAAAGAAAGATCTTTTTCAGAAAAATTCTCTTTTTTATCAAAATAATGTTTTTTAATCACTCGATGGGCAACACAAACTTTCTTTTTTAATTGCCACTCACGCTTACCTTTTGAGAAAACTTTTCTAAAATAGGCGTTATTATTACTCTTACCTGTTTTTAATAGTTCCTCAGCATATAATTTTTTAAAAACCTCTTCTGATAAATGGGCATAATAAGTTTTCCATATATAGTTTTTAAAAGAGTTCTCATCTAAATCCAATAAATGATGATCCAAATTCTTTTTAACAAAATACATAATAATCTCTAGCTTTTCCTTGTAGGAAAAAAGATACAGACTTTGATCAATTCCTTCATGAAAGAAAAGAGAAGCATTAATAAATTCATAATTAGTATAAACCAAATAATCATTATCTTTGGCATTTAAAAAATCTAAAACAACGTGAATATTATTTGCATATTTAGTAGTAAGCTGAATACTTTCTTCATTTTGATCATTCATATACGTTTCTCTTAATTCTTTCATACCTGGAATAATTTCATTATCAGTATTATAATAAGCGATTCGATTACGATGAATGAAATTTTCAATCTTTTCTAATTCTTTTTTATATTTTTCAATAAGCATCCTCTAACCCCGTTTCTTAAACGGATACTATATCAAAAAAAAGAATTATTTGTCAAGAATTAATGAAATAAAAATTGTTGTTTCAAAACACGCTTCATCGACCCTTCTTGAAAAATATAATAATCAAAGAAATAATTATTATCTTCATTTTCACAAATAATAAAACCGGGTAACTGATTCCTATTTTGAATTTTTCCAGGATGATTATCACTCAAAGAAGGTAACCTTAAAGTTTTTTTAAATTCAGGATAAGAAAAAAAATGAGCATGCCCTTTTAAAATCAAATCTGAAGCAAAAGTATCTTCATTCTGATGTTTCATCACAATCGTTTTATCATACCATTTTAAATAACCCACATTGGTTCCTAAATAAATAAAATCTTCTCTATCTAAAAATAACGAATCTAGAATAGAATCATTCAAGCGAAGAAAATCTTCATCATGATTGCCTAAAATTATAAAATTTTCAAATCCTCCTGGGTATTCTTTTAAAAGATGATCTAATTGCCTTTGACAAATCGCATTTTTTTTAGATTTTTCATAAATATTTTGATGTTCACAAAGTCCATCAAACAAATCGCCTGTATGCAAAACTTTACTAATTCCTTTTTGATAAAAAAAATCATAAGTCTTTTTAATGTACTCAAAATTTTCATCTTTGCTTCCAATATGCGTATCAGAAATAAGACCAATAGACTCATTAATCGTTATTAAAAAAAGCAATTTTTTAATTTTACATAACAATTTTTTTCTTTTTTGAGGAGTCAGCGATGAATGAGATAGCTGAGCTTTTAACTCATCAATAGCTACTTGATTAATTATTTCTTTCATAAAAAACTTTCCTTGATTTAATTATATCAAAAAAAACACAAAAAAACAATAACCTTAGTTATCGTTTTCTGAAAGTTCAATTTTATCTATTTTATAAGTCGTCTCGCCCTCTTCTAAAATCAATTTTTCAATAAAAAGCGTCGCCTTAAAATCTTTGCTTGATTTTTCAATAGCCTCTTTCAAATCACAATCTACACTTAACTCTAAAATAGAAATCGGTGTTTTTAAAGATTTATTACAATTAGACTTCTCTCCTCTTGCTTCACTAATAATATTGATAATTTCATCCCCATTTTTAACCTCTTCTTTAAAATCAAAATTTAACGGTTCGATTTCAGTTAAATGAATAGATTTTTCTTGATGATACAGCTCTTGATAAATCTCTTCGGTAATAAACGGAAAGAAAATACTAAAATCTTGTAACAATTTATAAAGCAAAGTATAAACCGTTTTTTGCCCTGAATAACGAGGAACCTCTCCAAATTCTTCAGGTCGATACAATCTGTGTTTCACGATTTCAATGTAATTATCACAAAAATTCCAAAAAAACTTTTCTAACGTATTTAAAGCTAAACCAACTTCAAATTCTTCTAAATAATGAATAAAATGTTGTTCCATTTCTTGAAAACTTCCAAGAACCCATCTATCAATGTATTCATACTGATCAAAAGTTTTATCTTCATAATCAGTTAAATGCATTTCTATAAACTTCGCTACGTTCCATAGTTTATTAATAAGTTTTTTACCACGTAAAAATGTTTCATCACTAAAAATAATATCGGTGCCTAATCTTCCAGATCCTGCCCAGTAACGAACCACATCAGCGGAATAATCCTTAATTAAATCGATCGGTTCAAATTTACTATTTCCTTTACTTTTACTAATCTTCTCACCCTTGTTAGCCATAACAAAGCCACTAATCATCACGTGATCCCAAGGACGCATACCAAAATGATAAAAACTTTTAACAATCGTATAAAAATCCCACGTCCTAATAATATCATGCGCATTCGTACGAAGACTCATAGGTTTCAAAAAAGATTCATAATTTTCTTTTTCTCCATAACGCATATTAATTAACGGTGTAACAGAAGAAGTAGCCCATGTATCCATGACATCCGCCTCTGGAATAAATTCTTTTCCTCCACAAGAACAAGCTTTAATTGGAGGTGCATCCACTAAAGGATTAACTGGTAAATCTTCTAATCGAGCAAACACCGCTTCCCCACATGACTTACAATACCAAACAGGAAAAGGTACGCCAAAATAACGTTGCCTAGAAATACACCAATCCCATAAAATGTTTTGAACCCATTCATCATAACGAGCTTTCATATGAGCGGGATACCATTTAATCTCTTCTCCCATACGTAAGAAATCATTTTTATGATTCATAATATCAATAAACCATTGATTCATGACCGCATACTCAACTTCTTTTCCACAACGTTCATGTGTTTGAACCTCATGTTCTAACTCTTCTATTTTTTCAACCACTTGTGCGGAACTTAAATCTTCAATAATTTTCTTACGAGCCTCTTTAATTTTAAGTCCGCCATAAATCGGAACATCTGATGCAATTCGTCCATCACGGGTAAAAATTGCTTTCAAAGGCAATTGATATTTTTTCCACCATTCAATGTCCGTTTGATCACCAAACGTACAACACATAACCACACCAGTTCCCTTATCCTTATCTACCTTTTCGTCCGCTAGAATTGGCACCTCAACATCAATCACTGGAATACGAGCATGTTTGCCTATTAAATGACGATGAACTTCATCCTCGGGATTAACAAACACACAAACAATCGCGGGCAACAACTCAGGTCTAGTCGTAGCAATCGTAAAAATTTCTTGATCTTCTACTGTCTCAAAATGAATATAATTAAAAGTCGTTTTCACCGTCTTCGTTTCCAACTCCGCTTGAGCAATAGAAGTTAAACATTCATTACACCACAAAGCTGGACTTTCTTTATGATAACAATGACCTTTATTAACTAAATCCAAAAAAGAAGCTTGACTCACTTTAATGGTCGATGGACTCACGGTCTTATAATGGATTTTCCAATCTGTACTTACTCCTAACTTACTAAACAAATCTTGAAACTCGGACTCATACTTATCGGTGGTTTCATAGCAAAGCTTAGAAAAAGCTTCTCTTCCGATCTCATGAGCTTTCTTGCCTTGTTCTTTTTCTACTAATCTTTCACTTGGTAACCCATTATCATCAAACCCAAATGGATAAAAAACATTATAACCTCTAAGTCTTTTATAACGAGCAATCATTTCCGTTTGCGAATAAGAAAAAATATGCCCAACATGAATTTTTCCATTTACGGTTGGAGGGGGCGTATCAATTGAAAAGACTTCCCTTTGATCTGGCTTAAACGAGTAGATGTTATTAGTTTTCCAATAATTTAACCACTTTTCTTCTTTTTCTTGTGCTTGATATTTTTTATCTAACATAAATTCATCTCCTCTAACTTAATTTTCATTTATTTTAGACTCTAAAAACGTTCTCACTTCTTTTATATAACTTTTAAACACATCTTCTAAATTTTTATCAACCTGTAAATGACTGATATAAAGTTCTAAATTATCCGTTTCTTCTAATAAAAGAAACGATTCTTTAAAATTCAAATCATAAACAAAAGCTAAGTTTTGAAGAATAGTATCACTTTCATTTTGTATAGCCTCTAATTTTATCAAAGTATGTTTAAAAAAAGAATCTTGAACGGTTAAAGAAGCCTCTTCACTAAATTGTGATTCAAAATGGCTAGCTATGACCCGATAAATATCAATCTTATCCACATCTCGAATAAACTGTGCCCAGAAAAGAGCTTGTTTTTGAAGATCCTTTTCAATATTAAATTGATTATGATTTCGAATAGCAAATTCAAGAATAGAATAATAATCTTCATTTATAGAAAAATCCTTAATGTGTCCTTCTTTAAATAAATAATCCACACCAAGAGCGCCATGGTCTAATTGTGTTTTATAATCATTATATTCTTTTGCTTTTGTAAACTGAATAAAACGACCAACGTCATGAAGCAAACCTAATGTCTTCGCAAACTGAATTTCTTCCTCATTCAATTCTAATCGCTTAGCAAGAATCGAAGCCAAATGGGCCACATGGTAACTATGACTCACTTTTAAACTAATTTCTTCACTTGTTAAATCAAATTGTTTTAAAAAATTCTTAAAAGCTTTTAAATTTAATTCATAATCCACAAAAAAATCTCCTCCCATAAAAAGGACGAGACTTTCCCGCGGTACCACCTTAATTCATGATTACTCATGCAACTCAATTAATTGATAACGGCAATTATCCGGAAAAACTTACTAATCCTTTCAGTCTTTCAGCTTCCTTGCTACCTTCTATAATAAGTTTTACTTATTTTCACCACCCATAAGCTCTCTAAAAAAACTTTATTATATACTCCTCAAGTGCATTGCTTTTTCTACTATTATACCTTTTTTTTATTTTTTTTCAACCAATATCTACATCTAGATCATTATCATCAATTAAATCTTGATTAACCACTACATTTTCAATTAAAACATCATTAATATAAAGACGAAGTCTACCGTTTTCCTCTACAACACGAACATCACTTATACTTGAAACATAATGAGGATCCGTTATGGCATTTCTAGTTCTTAAATTATAAATATAAAAATTATTAGCTTGATCAATAACGTATAAATAATTTGGATTATCTTCACTAAAATCCAAATATTGATAACGACCATTAAAAACAGCTTCTCCTTGATAATTCATAAATTTCATTCCATCAATATCATCTAAAATAATATAATGATTATCATAATTATAAATTTCACTTTTAAAAACAGGACTTAATTCTTGACCTTTTGAATCAAAAAGTTGCCATTCATTATCTTTCATTGCGACAAATATATTTGAATTTAGTAACCCATTTTCTGATAAAGAATTATTAATTCCAATAAATTCATAATTAAAAGGAAGAGCAAGTTCAATTCCATCGTTAAAAGTCATGACCCCCCATAAATCCTTTTCATTTTTAATGATATAATAATCTTTATCCAAACCAATACCATAATTTTTAATTTCTTTATAAGAACCAATAACATTGTTTCTCGTTAAATCATATAAAAGAACAGGTGCTTCATTTAATTTAGAAGTAGGTGAATCAATTAAAAAGGCAAAACGATTATTAATTAAAGAAAGACGTCCCCCCAAAGATTCTGGTTCTTTTAAAATATATTTTTTCTCTTCTTCCTTAGTAGAAGCATAATCACAAAAATCATTAAAATTTTCACAATCATACGTACCAAGCAAATTATTACCGCGATAAAAGTAAAGTTTATTTTCAAACTTAAATTCTCTTTTAGGATTTATAACAACAGGAGTAGTATATTTTTTATGAAGAATAAAAGAGGAAATACTTAAAGGAAGAAAAAGAACTAAAAGAACAACAATTAAAATTAAAGTTAATTTATTTTTTTTCATTTTAACGGTCCTCTTTCTCGAACTGACCTTTGTACTCAGATTTATAATTATTATCACTTGTGCCTATAAAAATTTCATATTCTAAAGCATTCACACTTATTTTAAAAGCCAGTGTCCCATTTCCATAATAATTCTTACTCGTCAACTGAATTGTTTTATCTTTAATTAAATTGTTCTTCGGTTTATCATACGAAAACAATTTTAAAGTATTATGACTATCCACCGCTGCAAAAAATTCATCATAAAGTTCGATATAAGCATAACCATTTTTTTCCTCTAATGTAATTTCTTTCCCTTGGAAATCTCTTAGAAAATACTTATCATTATTTTTTATTTTCACTATTTTATTTTTTTCATTATAATTACGTATCTTATAAGGAATAGCACTTGTAACACCCGTACCATCTTTCTTCTTTAAAAGTAAATACCCTGTTGCATCTTTAGCTACATAATACTCATTTAATGATTCAATTTCATTATAATTAAAATTGATTTGTCCACTAACTTCACTAAGTCCAATTTTTATAACGCCATATTTTCCACTTTTATTCTTAGCCACCACTTGTAAATCATTAACGGTCCTAAAAGTAATCTCATCGGTTCCAGTATAAGAATAAGTAGCCACTTCCATATATTTACCCAATTGAGTATTTTTCTTCAAATCATAAAGAACAATGGTTTTATTATCTTCATTGACCAAATCAGGATTATCATTTATAAAAACAAAACGTTCATTAAAAATAGGAATCTTACCCGTTTTACCAGGAATCTCAAAATCATTTTCTTCAAAAATGGTATCACTTGCTATAGAACAATTGCCTAACGTTTGATCTCCACTCTTAACATTATTTTTATTAGAACAAATATATGTTCCTAAAAAATCTTTTTTATCTTGATCACTATAAAAGTAAAGCTTACCATCAAAATAATTAACAAATTTTAAACGTTTACTTAATTCACCTTCAAGTTTATTAATCGTAGTCGCAGCCTCTCCGACATGAACCGTTATAAGATGATTATGCTCTTCTAAAGAAAACGCTTCTTTTGTTTCAATCAATTGATTTTCATCATCATAAATGCTTTCTTTGACAAACTGATTTGTTTTTAATTCTATTCCCTCTTCATTCATCTTATTTTTATCATAATACCTTAAATGAAGCTTACCATCTAAAACCAGACCAACGTAATCTTCAAAAAGCTCTACGTATTGAAAAGAATCATCAAAAACTTTTTTTCCTTTAAAATCAAAAACATCATACTTTCCTTCAGCATTAACCAATTTCACATAACTTCCATTTAAGTTTTTAATCTTACCTTGTAAAGGGGTACTAACTGAACTTCCATCCTCTTTTAAAAGTAATTGATGTAATCCTTCACTGGCAACAAAATATTGATTTGGATTCTCAACATACCCTAAATAAGACCACTTAAAATCTATTTTTGAAGTAGGCGCTTCCCCTGAAAAATCAAGTATTCCATAAAGACCTTCTGTATTTTTTAGAATATAAAGATTTTTATTAGAAGCCACATTTTTAACAAGAGTATATATCTCTTCAGTTTTCTCTTCCTTCATGTCGTATAAAACTAAAGTCGTATCCGTCTCCCTTGGATTATCACTAACAAACACGTATTTCTCATTAATAATGCCACTTCTTACCTTTATTTTAGACTGGTCTTGATAGATTTTTCTAGCAACATCAAACTCATCTTCATTGCTATAATAGGCCACAAAACAAAGATTTTCATTCGCATTTTGACACGTATACGATCCGATTTCTTCTTTATTAGCATTTAAAAAAACCAATTTTCCATTTTCATAACGGTAATTCTCTTCTTGAACAATAACATCGGGGGGCTTAATAGGCGTTTCTTCTTTTTTAAAAGATTTAAATAAAAAGAAGAGCCCAACACCTATAAGAATTAAAAATAGAACAAGACCTCCAATAAAGAACCCTTTTTGCTTTTTAGAAAGTTTTTTCCACCAATTTTTAATACGGTCCCCTAATTTTTCTTTTTTAGGTTTTTCTAAAGGTTTCATTTCTGGTGGTTCTCCTAGCGGATTTTTATAAACTTCCGTTTTACTCTCCATCTCAAAAATTTGATTATTAGAACTTAATTCCTCTAAATCGTACAAAGGCTTTGTTTTATCGTCTTCATTTGGCATGCTTCCACTTCCTATTCTTCCTAAATTATATCATAAGATTTTTAGATTTAAAATAGCTAAATAAGGGAATAGAAAATAAAAAAAGAAACTTTACAATATATTTTGTAATGCGTTTCTATTTTGAGGTATCCCATCTACAATATAATAAACATCTTCATAACGAAGGTCTTCTTCTTCATTCAACACACCATATAAAAAGACTTCCACTTCCCTTTTTTTATAATTATCGATAAGTTTTCGATTAGATAAATCATTAATTAAACCTATAAAATCCAAATTATAATCCGCTTCACTATTTAAAATATAATTTAAAATCCCTAATTTCGCGGTACAACGGTATTCACACAACTTGTAAATAACAGAATTATGAAAACTCATAACATATAGATTTCGATAACTGTATTTCTTTAATAGTCGATTCAATTTTTTAAAAGGAAGATGCGTATCTTTAATTTCTATAAGCATAATTTTATCCGTCTCTAATTTTAAAACATCCGATAAAAGAGGAAGATTATATTCTTTTTTTAAATAACGATACGTTTTATTTTTGATCAAATCTCCTTTAATAAACGCATTATGATGCACCACAAAATAATGATCTTTTGTAACCCTTATATCAAACTCAAAACCAGACACATTAGGATTTTCTATAGCATTTTGAAACGCTTCAATCGTATTTTCTTCATATTTATTATCTCTAAGCCCTCTGTGCGCAATATATTTCAAAAAAAATCACCTAATAAAATATATTAAAGTGATTTACTTTTTATGATGTCTAAAAACAATTTTATAAACAATAAAAATAAGAATAAAACAGACAACAGGAATAACAAAAATCTTATATTCATACATTAAAGGCGTGGGTTCATTCACTTCTTCATTAAAAACCGTCTGAACTTCTTCCTCTACCTCTTTTAAAATATGAAACACATAACTCGCTTTTTCTTCTCCTCGAATCAGTTCTAAAAAAACAATTGAATTATTTTCTAAATCATAATTATTGATAACTTGGACAGTATAATCCTGTTCTTCATAATCAAATAAAATTTCCATAACTTCTTTATCTAAAGAAATCGTATAATAATTATTTAACCCTTCAAACTGAGGAGACAAGACACCATTTAAAACTTTTAAATCATCAAGTTTTAAAGTCTCACCCCTAACAAAAATAGGAAAAAATAAAAAAAGGAATAAAATAAGTTTCTTCAAAATCCCACCCTCTATATCATTTTAATTAAAATTTCATTCATTACATATAGTTTGTCCGGATTTATAAAAATCTTTCCTTTTTTTATCATTAAATCTTTATTTTTTAACAAGGGTTTGATTGGATACCTTTCTTCTAACTTCACTTGATACAAATTCTCAAAAGATTCTATAGAAAAACCTTCCACTAAACGAAACCCTAACATTAAATGGTAATCCATAATATCTTTTTGAGTTAAAATTTCTCGTTCCTTAATAAATTCCCCTTTCATATATTTCGTTAAAGAAAGCGTATTGGTATAACGAATATGATCGATGTACCCAGAAGCAGAAACCCCAAATCCATAATATTCTTTATTTTGCCAATACCTTAAATTATGAATGGACGCACACCCTTTTAAAGCAAAATTACTAACTTCATAATGATGAAACTTTTCTTTTTTTAACACTTTACAAATTTCTTTATAAAAAAAAGCATCTTTTTCATCACTACATCTTTGATAGTTATTAATTTTAAGAAGGGTATGGTTTTCAATCATTAAGCTATACGTACTAATATGGTTCGGTTTCAACTTTAAAAGACGTTTTAAATCTTTTTTCATATCTTGTACCGTCTCTTCCTTAAAACCATAAATAAAATCCACATTAATATTTGAAAACCCTAAACGCCGACATAAAGACATTTTTTCTAAAGCTTCTTTAAACGTATGGTTTCGACCCATAATTTTTAACTTTTCTGAATTAAAAGACTGAATGCCAATACTTAAACGATTCACTTTTCCTTTTAAAAATAAGAGTAACGCTTCATTAATATCATTTAAATTACATTCAAACGTCACTTCTTTTAAAGCCTCTACATTAAAACAATTGAAAAGAGCAAAAACCTTCTTTAAATAAGGTATAGGTAAACAAGAAGGCGTTCCTCCACCAATATAAATGGATTCAATGGCTTCTCCATTATAAAAATCCTCAATCTCATCTTTTAACACTTTTAAATAATTAGCTACGTTTTTATCATCATAATAAACTTTACAAAAATCACAATAAGAACAAATTGTTTTACAAAAAGGAATATGAATATAAACCGATTTCATTTTTGACTCCTATTATTGTCTTTCCTTATATACTCTAAAAGAAAAGCTACATCCTTTTTGTGATAGACCATATTTAACTCGATAATCAATATCTAAGTATTTTTGTGTTTTAATAAGACACCCTCTCCTACCAATGCGTGTAATTATTTCATTTAATATACTCATAAAAGTCTCCTTTTTATATAAACTTACCTTATTGCTTCTAAAGAAGCCACATTATCTTTCATTTGTTCTTTAAGTTCCTCTGGAAGGTGCATATTCCTTAATACCTTACCTATTTCTTCCTCTGTTATATTTGTATTATCATATAATTCACAAAAAGCCGCATAAAGTTCTTCTATATTTTTAGGATTTTCTAGAATATTTTTTTAATCATTTAATCTTTCATCACTCATATCTATACTTCCACCTCTCAAAATTAAGATTATGCAATTCTTAAAAAAAATGTGTTAATTGCTGTTTTTTAATAAAAAAATCTCTTTTTTATCTACGTTTATACGATAATCCTACCTCATAATAATAATAATAATAATTTAATATAGACAACTTTTCATAATAATAAGGATTCTGTTCCATTAATTTATCTTCAAATTGTAAAAGGGTAGTAGTATTAATTCCAAATAATTCTACGCATTGTTTTTTTGATAAACCATATTTAATTCGATAATTCACAATTCTTAATTTATCTTCATCAAGCACAATTAAGCGATTTTTTAATTCGAAAAGAGTCTCATCATCTAAAATTTCTTTTCGTAGGTCATTTATTTTTTCTTGATAGACTTCGACTTTTTCTTTTTCATCTTTAGAAAGGGCTTTTTTTAGATTTTTAAGATAAAGTTTTTTTCTATCTAAATAATATTTTCCTTTTTGAAAAGCATCTGCACGCATTGCATCACTCTCTTGTTCTGTTTCAAATATAAGAAAATCTAGAGCATTTTCATAAGTAACTACTCTTCCTCCTTTAAATACTTCTTCAATATCGCTAGCAGTCGTTTGATACAATTCACATAAGGATGAAATTGAAATACGATAAGAAAGTGCAAGATCCATCATTTCTTTTTTCTTTTCCAATGAAGCATTACCATAATTTCGACTTTCATATTTAAAAGCAAAAGAATAACCATTCAAAATGTTTTGTAAAACCTCTTCATATTCTTTATCATTTTTTTCTTTTATATAGCTAAGCATTGTATAAAAACCTATGCCTAATTCTTGGCTCGCCTCTTTTATTGTTTTTTTATTCATTTTTATTTCTTGTATATAAAATTTTACTTTTGGGCTAAAATCGTCAGTCATTTTATTTTTACTCTTATTAGCTACTATTCTAGCAATTTTATTTTGTTTGATTCTTGATTTCATTTGCTCATATTCTTTAGAATCATAAAATTTAGAATTTTCATCATTTATTTTATTAAGAATTTTATTTAAATTTTTTTCTGTCAGAGATAATTGTTTTTCAATTTCTATTAACAATTTTCCTTCATAAATTAATGTTCTAATGTTTAATAAGACTTCTCTTATTTTTCTTTCTTCTTCATTTAAATCATTCCTATGTTGAAGAAGCACAGCATAAATATCTTTTTGTAATTCATTTAATTTTTCTTGATAAGCTTCTATTTTTTCTTGCTCCTTATTTCGCTTTGCCTTATTTAAATTTTTTACAATTTCATTTCTTTTTAAATAATACTTTTTTGCCGATAAAATATCTTGTTTTTCAAAATCTATTTTTTCTAGGGATTCTCTATATTCTGGAAATAAAGAAAGATACTCTTCTACATCTTGTCTATCTGTATTAAATAGAGTAGAAATACTTTCTTTAGAAAGATAAAATTTAAAAATTACAAATAGAATCTCTTTTTGAACAAAAAGGGGTTGATCGATTAGTCTCTTTTTTTCTGGTAAACAATGATATTCAATCAGGATTTTTTCTAAAACAGGATGATAGCTTTTTTTATATTCTCCCGCTAAAAATTGAAGGACGGCTGACTTTGATCTATGAGTGACTTTAACAAACTCAGGAACACCTATTGCTTCTTTTTTTATTTGCTCTAATAAAGCTGCATTTATTTTAAACATATTAGCAGTCACTTCACGATACTTTTCTTGAAATTTGTCATTGTTTTCTGCTATTTTTAAATTTATTTTTTGATATTTTTCTGAATTATAGTATACAGATTCAGAATTATTTAAAGTTAATTCTATTCGATTTCTTATCGTTACTACACTTACTCCTAAAATAGAAGCAATATCACTTAAAGAATGACCACCATAAATTAAAGTTATTATTTTCTCGATATTCATTTTTATCTCTTCTTCCTGTTACTAATTTTAGAAGGATTCATTAGAAATTGATTCAAAAAAGAAAGTTTTGAATAATAATAGTCATCTTCTGAAATAAGTTTGTTTTCAAAACGTAATAATATATTATCACTTATACCAAATATTTTTTTACATTGAGCACGCGTTAAATAATATTTAATTCGATAATCTGTTATAATCAGTGCATCTTCTTCTGTTAATTCATCCTTATTTTGAATGTTTAAAGCTTTAACATCATATATTTCACTTTGTAATAATGTAATTTTTTCTTTTATTATTTCTTGTTTTTCTTTATTTCCTTCTTTTTTAGCTTTAATCAAAATCACTTGAAGTTCCTGCTTTCTCAAAAAATAGCGCTTAGCTTTCTTAAAAGCTAATTCCTCTAATTCTTTTTTTTCATTGGTAGTCTCTAATCTTAAAAAATAAAAAGCGTTAGTGAGATCTGGAAAATTTCCTATTATCTCTTCTAGATCAGAAGGACTGGTTTGAAATAGTCGATAAAAATTTTTATAAGAAAGACGATAGGTAAGAACAACAGAAATAATTTCTTTTTGGTAATTTAAACTTTTGCTTGCTAAATGTCTATTTTCATAAAATGGAAAATCAGAATAATGTTCTAATATTTTTTTTAATCTCTCATCTTGACTTCTCTCATAATCCGATTTTACATAATAAAGCATATTATATAATGATAGATTTAAAAATTTTACTGCATTCTCTAAGCTCATCGCTCCTTTTTTCATTTCATTTAAACAAAATCTTGTCTTATCTAGTGGGCTAATTTTATCACTATTAATTACTGTCATTTTATTCCTCCTTTAAAATACTTAAAAAAGCTTCTTTTGGAACTTCTACACTTCCAAGCATTTTCATTTTCTTTTTTCCTTCCTTTTGCTTTTCAAGTAATTTTCTTTTTCTTGAAACATCGCCACCATAACACTTTGCTAAAACATTCTTTTTCATAGCGCTAATGTTTTCTCTTGCAATAACTTTCGAGCCTATACTAGCTTGAATTGGAATTTGAAACATTTGTCGTGGTATCATTTCTCTTAATTTTTTTACAATAGCAAGACCTCTTGTATAAGCAAAATCTTTATGAACAATCACCGATAAGGCATCTACCACTTCACCATTTAATAAAATATCCATTTTGACTAACTTGGACTCTTTATACCCGCAAAGCTCATAATCAAAAGAGGCATACCCTTTCGTTGTACTTTTTAATTTATCAAAAAAATCATACACAATTTCTGATAATGGAATTTCATAATGAATGTTCACACGAACATCATCAATATATTCTAAGCTCTTATAAAGACCTCTTTTATTTTGACACAATTCCATAATAGGTCCAATGTAATCACTTGGAACAATAATATTAGTATAAATATATGGTTCTTCAATCGATTTAATAAGTGTTGTATCAATCATTTTATTTGGAGAATCAATAAATTCACTTTCTCCATTCGTTTTATTAAGTTTATAAATAACACTTGGACTGGTTGCAATGACTTCCAAATTAAATTCTCGTTCTAATCTTGTCATAATAATATCCATGTGTAAGAGACCTAAAAAACCTACTCGAAAACCAAAGCCTAACGCTCCCGAATTTTCAGGTTCAAAAGTTAAAGCCGCATCGTTAAGTTTTAACTTTTCACAAGCTTCTTTTAAAGCTTCATATTGATTGGGCTCCACAGGAAAAAGTCCAGAATAAACCATCGGTTTCATTTTTTGATACCCACTTAAAGCTTCCTTTGCTGGATTCTTTTCTAATGTAATGGTATCCCCCACTTCAACACTTGCAATATCTTTAATACTAGCAACAAGATAGCCAACACTTCCACTCTCTAAAGCATCTAAATGCTTTTCTTTCGGCGTATGAACCCCTATTTCAGTTACTTCAAAACATTTACCACTTGCCATCATTGATATGGAATCTTTTAATTCTATTCGACCATCAACGACTTTAACAAGTGCAACAACCCCTTTATAAGAATCGAAATAAGAATCAAAGATTAGAGCCCTAAGCGGTTTAGTATTATTATTTTTAGGAGGCTTAACTTTTTCTACGATGGCATCTAAAATTTCTTTAACTCCAACCCCTGTCTTTCCACTACATAATAAAATATCCTCTTCCTTAAAACCTAACACTCGAATCAGTTCTTCTTTAACTTTTGGAATGTTCGCATTCGGTAAATCAATCTTATTAATAACAGGAAGAATCGTAAGATCATTTTGCATAGCCAGATAAAGATTAGCAAGTGTTTGTGCCTCAATTCCTTGTGCGGCATCAACCACCAAAATAGCTCCTTCACAAGCCGCTAAACTTCTACTTACTTCATAAGAGAAATCGACATGACCAGGTGTATCAATCAAATTCAATTTATACTTCTCATTTTTGTAACTATAATCCAAAGAAACCGCATTTAATTTTATCGTAATGCCTCTTTCTCTTTCCAAATCCATATTATCTAAAATTTGATCCTTCATTTCGCGTTTTTCAAGAGCACCTGTAATTTCAAGCATACGATCCGCAAGCGTACTTTTCCCATGATCAATATGAGCAATAATCGAAAAATTACGTATATTTTCTTGTTTCATGAAACATCACCACCCCTATTTTATCAAATTATTTACGATAAAAAAAGAAAAGAAAAAATTCAATCTCATAATTTAATTCAATTTTCGATTCAAATAAAGAATACTATCTTTATCAACTTCATGCGTAAACATACCGCACACACGTGAATGATCAAAAATGGGTAAATCTAAAGATGATTTTTCCATAAAAGTAATCATTTCAGACAAAGAACTTAAATTTTTTTTAAAAAGAGCTTCATTTTTCCTAGCCATATCATAAAGCGAACACGCGATTCCCACTATTTTATCTGGAGAAACGGACAAAAAAGCTTGATATTCATCATCAAAGCCAGAATAGCGAAAAGGCAAAATAGAATTCCTTAAATACCATAAATACTCTTTATTAGAACAAGTTAGGGCTTTAACATCCTTTAACATAAGTAAAGGAGAAATGGAATTTAAAGCCTCTAAATGATGTTGTTTCGTAGTTTTACAAGACATTTTATAAAGACGAACATAATAAGCCAGACCAAAACAATCAAAAATTTCAGCAGAATCTAAAAAAGCATTGGCCCAAATACCATTTTCACAAACTGATTCAAAATGTTTTGAATTTTTTAATTCATAATAAAACCAATCTATATTTCGTTCTTGTCTTCTTTCTATTTCCATCACATGATTGACTAAACTCTTCATTTTATCACTTCCCATCATCCATGAAACGTCTTTTTAATTGCATTTGTTCTTTTTGCAAGACATTCATTTCATTAGTAAGAACAGCAAGTTGTTTTTTCATACTTTTCAACTCTTTTCTTACCTTTTTTCTCTTCTTTTTCTTTTTTTCTTCTTTCTTACTTATACTTTCCATTTTATGAAAAGTCATTTTTTGAATATCGAAATCGTATTTAATAAAAGTATTATCTTTAATTTCCCACACCTCTTCACACAGTTCTCCTAAAAGACTTTCATCATTCGAAAGAGCAAAATTGCCAGCCATATACCCATAATACAAGTGAATGTTTTTATCATGCCCATTAACCACGCCCGCAATCAATATAGAAGGGAATGAATTACAACTCTCAGCAAAAACACCACTAAAACCATTCTCTTCTATTTTCGTAAAAAGTTGGTCTTGATAATCATAATAAAAAGTAGAAAATTTTTTCAACAGACACGCATGACTTTCAAAAGCATTTTTTCCAAAATGTTTTTGTTTAATGCCTTCCAAAACAATATTTAATTGTCCTCTTACGGTTTTCTGTAAAAAGATTTTCTCCGCATCTTTTGAATCAAGAAAGACAGATCTTATGATCATAAAGGAAGGTGTCTCTTCACTTACTAGAGTCTCTTTTTCACCTCTTTCATTAGAAGAACTGATTAATAAATTTTCAATCCTCTCTTGTTGCTTTTTAGTTATTTTAACATTTTCAAATACGACAAAAGGACTCTTTTTACTCTCTTTCATAAATTCCTCCTAAAAAATTAGTTTTATTATAATGAAAAAAAAGAAAAAAGCAAGTTTTATTCAAGTACAGCTTTTATTCTTCTTACACCAGCGCTACTAGCTTCTTCTTTTTTGATTCTAAACGTTCCTAGTTCATTTGTATTTTTAACATGAGGTCCGCCACAAAGTTCTTTAGAGACATGACCAATACTATAAACCGTTACAACATCAGGGTATTTTTCGATAAACATACATTCAGCCCCTGATTTTATGGCCTCTTCTTTACTCATTTCTGAGACAATTACTTCCAATCCTTCTTTAATCCAACGATTGACTAAATCTTCGGTTTGTTTCTTTTCTTCATCACTTAGTTTATGATCACAACTAAAATCAAAACGCATACGCTCCTCTGTTATGTTACTTCCCTTTTGATGAACATCGGGTCCAACCACAATCTTTAATGCCGCATTTAGTAAATGAGTGGCAGTGTGATACTTTGTTTCTATCTCACTATTTCCTGCTAACCCTCCTTTAAATTTTCCACTAGAAGCGGTTCGAGAAAGTTCTTGATGTTCTAAAAACTTTTTATTAAAGCCTTCAATATCAACGTTTAAACCTCTTTCACTAGCAAGCTCAACCGTAAGTTCAATTGGAAAACCATATGTATCATAAAGATGAAAGGCACTCACACCATCGATATCTTGACCATTTTTTATAACACGTTCAAATTCTTTTAAGCCTTTCTCTAAAGTTTTATTAAATCTTTCTTTTTCATCGTGTAAAACCTCTAAAACAATTTGTTCATTTTGTTCTAATTCAACATAATACTTTTTGTATTTCTGAATAATAACTTTAGCAATATCGCCTAGAAATTCACTTTCAACATTAATATTTAATTTCTTAGCATGACGAATGGCTCTTCTAATTAATCGTCTTAAAATATAGCCTTGATCGGTATTGCTTGGTTTAATCCCTATTGAATCCGCACTAATAAAGACCGCTGTACGAACGTGATCAGCTAAGATGCGCATACTTTTTTCATTACCTTCATAAGGTAAACCTGAAATAGAAACAATTAAATCAATAACCTCTTTCCAAATACTTGATTTATAATTATCATCAACGCCTTCTAACACAGAAACGGTTCTTTCCACGCCCATTCCCGTATCCACATTTTTCTTAGGAAGTTCTGAAATAGTTCCATCAACATCCATATAATATTCCATAAAAACATCATTCCAAATTTCAACCCAACGTGTATCTTCTGGGTCAAACACTTCTGGAACCTCTTCTTCACTTTTCCAACAATACATTTCCGTATCAGGTCCACAAGGTCCAGACTCACCTGCAATCCAAAAATTATCTTCCACCGTTTTAGCAATTTTTTCTTTTGGAAGACCTAAACTTAACCATTTATTATAACTTTCTTCATCAAAGGGAATTTTATCACTTCCCCCATAAACAGTAACCGCTAGCTTTTCTACAGGAATTTTTAAAACTTTTGTTAAAAATTCAAAACTCCATTCAATAGCTTCATTTTTAAAATAATCTCCTAAACTCCAGTTTCCTAATTGTTCAAAAAAAGTATGGTGTGTACTATCACCGATTTCTTCTAAATCATTAGTACGAATACACTTTTGACAATCACACAAACGTGGTCCAAAAGGATGATTTTGTCCCATCAAATAAGGAATTAAGGGTTGCATACCCGCTGTATTAAATAAAACAGATGGGTCATTTTCAGGTACCACAGGAGCACTTGGAATTTGTTTATGTCCCTTACTTACAAAAAAATCAATATATAAATCTTTTAAATTCATTTAAATCACTCTCTTCTTTCAAAAAAATTTCTCGCAAAAAGCTCTATTTCTTCTTTACTTTTATTTTCAATAATATAATCAAAATTTTGATAATCGTCAAGTTCTAACTCTGTAACGTGTTTTTTTTCATCTAAACTTAAATTAGAATCGAATAGCGACTGAACCACTTTTATACTTATCACTTCATAAGCACTTTGTTTTAAAGCTTCAATTTCTTGAATAAGCCTAGCATCACTAATCACGACGACATCACAACATGTTTCATAAACATAAAAATCATCAAGCATGCGTTTAACCAAAAAAGAAGCATCTATTTTTTCTCTTACAAAACTTCCTATGTCTTGTAAGAATTTTCTTAGTTTTTCATCCTTTTGAGCATCATAACTTAATAATTCTTTAGCGTACAACTTTAAATATTTACTGTATTCGGTTAAAACCGCCCGTAAATGATTCTTTTGAGCATAATAAACTAGTTTTTCACCTAAATAATTTTTTCCACTTCCAGCTTTACCAGCAAGAACAATCACTTTCATACTTCCTCCATAAAAAAAAACGCAAAAATTCTCATCAAGGAGCAATTCTGCGGTACCATCCTTTAGTTTACTTTATTTAAATTGATAATGGAATTACCCAGTTCGTCTCCTTTAAGGAGCACCATTTATATCTTCATTGTTTGTTTTCACCTAACACAAACTCTCTTTAAATGCTTCTATAAATTCTCTTAAAATCTTTGACTAACTTTATAAACGAAACAAATACTCGATAAGGCTATTATAAACTTCTTCTCTATCCACAAGAAGATTCTTTTCCCTTAATTCATTTAATTCTTGAACGGTAACAAACTTAATCGCTTGTACTTCGCTTTCTTGCATTTTAATGTTTTCATCATTTAATCCCTCTTGTCTTAAAATAAAGAAATCATAAAATTGTCTTTCAATAAAACTTTCAGAAACCTCTTGAATTTTACGAAAAGAGGTCATAAAACGAAAATCTTTTACTTTAACAGAAAAGCCTAAATTAACACTGACTTCTTCACTAATTTCACGATTAGCTCCAGCCAAAGAATCTTGTCCAGATGAAAGATGCCCCGCTACAGAAATATCCCACATCCCAGCATTTTTTTCTTTATTTTCAGAACGTTGTTGCAACAAAATTTTATTTTCATCGTTGATAATAGCAACCACAATGGCTCGGTGCCAAAGACCTTTTTCATGAACAACTTTTCTAGGCAACACTTCTCCTGTCTTGACACCATTTTCATCTAAAACATCTAATAATTCTTCTTTCATAACACTCCTTTTTCATCATTTAATCAATTTTTAAATTTGGATATTTTGTCGTAATAAATTCCCAAATAACTTTTAATAAAGCAATACAAGGGGTAGCTAAAATCATTCCTAATATACCAAAGAAATGCTCAAAAACCAACAAACCAATCATAATGGTAACAGGATGCAATTTCATCGTTTTACTCATAACAATGGGTTGTAAAATAAAGTTTTCAACACATTGAACAATGACGCAAATAATTAAAGTCATAACACCAATAAAAGTACTTTGACTAAATCCAATCACAACCGCAACAGCTCCACCAATATAAGGTCCGATATAAGGAATTAAATCCGTTACACCACATAAAAGTCCAAAAAGAACAGGCGCCTGAAGACCAATCACTGCAAAACCGATAGAATCACAAATAAAGACCATAGTCGCTACAAGCAACGTTCCATTAACACTTTTTCTGACTTCTCCCCCAATATTATTTAATAAAACAGACGCTTCAAATTGTCTTTTCTTAGGCAACATATTCAAAAAATGTTTGCTAATAGCATCAAAATCAAATAACATATAAAGCCCTACAAACAACCCCAGTCCAATAGTCACTAAGCTTGAAAAAAAACTCACCGCCATATTTAAAATTGTCGTTGGGGCACTGGTTGTAAATTCTGTTAATTTCACTTCTAATGTATTCATAATATTATTTTGAATCGTTCCAATATCAATACCCTCAATGTCAGAAAATTTCAAGAAAAAGGCATTCAAACTATTTTTTAATTCACCAAAAATACCTGGTAAATTTGAAATCAATTCATTCACTTGAGTATAAATGGTTGGAACCAACACTCTTAAAAAAATAAACACAATGACCAAAAAAATCGCATAAACCAAAATAGAACCCGCCATACGAGGAATACCTTTACTCTCTAATTTTTTAACCATAGGATTAAATAGCCAAGCAATGACAAAACCAATAAAAAGAGGTGCTAAAACTTTAAGCAAACTAAAAACAAATTGTAAAATTCCCCATTCTTTAATAAGTAACGTCGCTACAAAAACACAACCAATAATCATTGTAATATAAAGCAAATGTAAAATTTTACTAGACAAACTAACTACTTCATTTACATTCTTAATATTAATCTCTTCTTTCGTTTTTTTCTCCATTAGATCACTTCCCCATCTAAACTAAAACTTTTTGCTTCGACAATTTTAACATCAATAATTTTTCCAATGGATTCTTTTCCTCCATTAATATTTATTAATTTCATCGTCTCTGTATAACCGTAAACCTTGTTTTTATCTTTTATATTTTCATCTAAAACCAATACTTTAACAATCTTATTTTCTAAACGTTTATTATTTTCAAGCGAATAACGATTGACGACTTCATTTAAACGTTGCAATCTTTCTTCTTTAACATTTAAAGAAACATTATCTAAAATATGACTCGCTGGCGTCCCTTCTCTTGGACTATATATAAACGTAAAAGCCGAATCAAATTTGCAAGTATGAACCACATCCAACGTTTCCATAAAATCTTCCTCCGTTTCATTAGGAAAACCCACAATAATGTCCGTTGTAATGCTTACATTTGGAATCTTTTTTTTGATTTTATTAAAAAGAGTTAAATACGCCTCTTTATTGTATCTTCTTCCCATAAGCTTTAAAATACGGTCACTCCCCGATTGTAACGGCAAATGAATATAAGGCATAATATTCTCATATTTTGCAATAACATCAATCATTTCATCTGTAAAATCCCATGGATGACTCGTCACAAAGCGAATTCTTGAAATACCAGTCTTAGCAACACGTTCTAATAAATCTTTAAAATCATACCCTTCTTTTAAATCTTTTCCATAAGCATTCACATTTTGACCAAGAAGCGTCACCTCTAAATACCCTTCTTTTTTTAGACCTTCTATTTCTTCAACAATACAATCTAACGCTCGACTTCGTTGCTTACCTCTTGTATAAGGAACGATACAATACGTACAAAACTTATCGCAACCATACATTATATTAACCCAAGCAGATATTTTTGAATCTCTACTATATTTAATATTTTCATAAACATCGCCTTCTATACTATAGACTTCTATATTTTGTTCTTTTTCTTTATGTTCTAAAATCATTTGAGGTAAAGAACTAATATTATGCGTTCCAAAAACAATATCCACATAAGGATGTTTTTCTTTAATTTCAGAAACCACCCCTTCTTCTTGAGCCATACATCCACCAAGAGCAAGAATTAAATCTTTTTTTTCTCGTTTTAAATGCTTGCACCTCCCTAAATAGCCAAATACTTTATCATGAGCATTTTCACGTATAGCACAAGTATTTAAAACAACTAAATCACTAAGTTCCAATTGATTCGTTTCTGTAAACCCTAATACTTCCAAATACTTTCTTATTTCTTCAGAATCATGCATATTCATTTGACAACCATAGGTTTTCAAAAAATATTTTTTACCTTTAAAAATCGCGTCAAAATCATACTTAACCTCTTTAACATTTACATCATTATCGGTACGAAGTCGTGCTTTTTTTAAATCAGGATAGTTCATAAGATTTACACCTCTCTTTTTACATTATACCATAAGCCTTTTTAAAAGTTTATCTTTTTCGAATAAGCCCTTTATTTTTCATAATTATTTTTTTCTAAATCAAATTTAAAAGACACATCTTACCTTCAATGTTAAAATAAACATTATTTTCGAGGTATTTAATGTGTCTTTTTTAATAAAACTAAATACTTGGGCAAATACTTGCCTCTTGTAATGCTATTTTTTCTTTTAAAGTCTCAAGTTGAATCATCTGAATCGTCATCTCAATTCTTTCAATATAGCGATTACGTTTTTGGATAATTTGTTTCTTTTCATTAGCATCCAAATTTGAATCATTGATAATTTGATTATTTTTATCAAGTAAAGAAGCTTTTTTTACTCTCAAAGCAATTAAATTTTTTGAACTAATTAACGCTTTTATAAAATCAACATAGTTTGGATAGCGTTTTTCATCACTCATAAGTACTTCAATAGCCTCCAGCCCTTCCTGTGAAAGACCTAAATCACTAAGGTCTTTTAGTTGAATAATCCCTTCTTCTGGACCTTCATGAAAAAGAGCCACAATTTTTTCTTCTTCTGTTTCTAAACAATTACTTACACGAAAAGCATGACTAATCTTTTGTTTATCCTTTTCTGTTTTTTCTTCATAAGATTTTTCATAAGCTCTAACAAGAACTAATTCCGCTCTTTCTAAAGGTGTTTTTGCCATTAACTGTAATCGTTCAAAAGGTGAAAATAAGTCTTTAATAATGGGCATACCAAAATAATCCACTGTTTGTTTCCCTAAACATGGCAAACCAAACTCATCGTACATTCCTTTTTTTCCTTTTCCTTTCATTCTTTTTAAAACCCCTTTCAAAAAATACTTTGCTAGTATAACATATTTACACTAAATTGTCAAATTTATGTTTTATCTTTTTCGAGAAATAATTTTTTCTTTCATAATTTGATCAAGTGGAAGTTGTTCCAATAAATAATTATATATCACAGAAATTTTATTAGGAACTGTTAAACTACTCTCAATTAATCTTTGTTGAATTTGTTTTAATTGTTTAGATCCAATTAAAGAATAACAATACATACGAAGCACAAAAGAAATAGATTGTTGATTAAAAGAATCAAAACTATCTGAATTAATTTCTTCTCTATCAAATACTTCAATCGATTGCAAAATAGAATTAAAAGACATGATTAAATCCTCTGTCAATTTTTTATAAAATTTTTCTTCACCAAGTTCATAATAATCGAGCCTACTTTTAGAAGGATAAAAAGAAAGATTCTTATTTTGTTGATAGTTTTGATAAGTTATAAAGGCATCGTAAAAAGAATAAATTAAGTTATATTTAATATAAATAAATAATCTCGGATAATAATGAAACAATATAAAAGCTGAATGATATATAATTTTATTAAATAAATAAGAATAACTATACCTATAATCATATTCCTTCAAGCTACATTCTGGATAAATATATTGAAGTTCTTTCATAAATCTCAATCGAGAATAGACATGATGTAGACTTGAAAAATGAAGTTCAGAAAATAAAACACCACTTAAAATCTAACATAAGATGAGGATATTTATGCTCAAATAAATCAAGAAAAAAATCAAAATTTTCATAATTAATTTGTCTATATAAGCAATCTTCATAATTTAAAATAAAAATTAATTCATTTTTTAATTTTTTTAACTTACTACTATCCGACCTTGATTCTGCTATAACAATTTGATGATAAACTTTAGAAAGATCGGTGGCAATATTAATTAATTGATTTATTAAACTTTCATACATTTTAAATTCCTTCTTTTAATGTTTTAAATTATCTTTATTGATTTTTAAAACCGTTTTATTACAATAACAAAAAAACAAAGTTTTCGTCAATAAATTTCTAAAAAAAGAAGAAATTTATTGTAATTTGAATGATTGATTATTTTTCTGCTCGTGAAGAACATTCTAATAATCCTAACCCTTTTTGATTTTTATATGAACACCATTTTCAATCAAAACTTATAAAAGTTTTGAATCTAGCATAAATTCTTTAATAATAGCAATTCTCTTATAATTTTTTATTTAGGTTGTTTTATAAAAAATATTCCTAATGCTGAAGTAATTATAATAACTAAAATGGGTGCAACTTTAAAGAACAACCATTCAAACCCATGCCATACTGTTCCAATAATAGACCATTCAGGGTCACGATAATCCCATGATTGATATGGACTCCCTAATACAACCAATAATAAGAAAAGCAATAGAATACAAGCATCTAGAATTATTAAAAAATGTAGGATTCTTTTTCTTTTTTTTATGTGTATGATAGAGAGTTGTTCATTTATAACTTCTAATTTTTCTGATAACACTTTTATATCATTTTTTTCTTTTTCTTCAATGTTTTCACCTAATATTGTACTAACTGGAATTTCAAAGACTTCCGATAGAGAGATAAGCATTTCAGCATCGGGGACAGATAAACCTGACTCCCATTTTGAGATTGTTTGTCTAACAACATTCAATTTAATACTTAATTCTTCCTGTGAAAAACCTTTATTTTTTCTCAATGTTTTTAAATTATCTTTTAACATATTATCATTTCTCCTTTATCAAGTTAAGTGTATTCTAAATTATCCGTTGCTACAAGCAATGTGTTTTAACATTTTAACAAACTACTTCTACTTTAGCGATTCACTAAATAGAGTTTATCTATTTTCAAATTCATTAATCTCTCATTATTGCTATTTTAATAATTCATATATCGTAATGCTTAAAATGTAATTTTTTACTTACTTAATACTTTTATAAATTTATCAATATGCTCATTTAAAATTTTTATTCCTTTATCTTTTTCTATGTTTTTGCATACCATATTTATAATAAATTTATCGAATCCCTTTTGTTTTTGTCTATCTATTTCTCCTCCAAAAGTATCATAAATAATGGCAATATCTAATAAATCTTTTGGAATATTTTGTTCATAATAACTTTTCCAATTTTCCTTAAAACCACAACAAATAAAATAGGCTACTCTTTTTGATTTTAGGATTTCAATATTCCTAATCAAAAACTTTCTTATTTTTTTATCTATCATTCCCATTCTAATTGGCGTACCAACAATAATTAAATCATATCCACTTATATTTTCATTCTGATTTAATATATTTACCATTTTAGACTTTTTTATTTGTCTATTTATTTCTTGAGCACATTTTTCTGTTGTCCCTGTCTTACTAGCATAAATTATTAAGGTTTTCAAATTCTTACCTCCTACTTGATAATTTGTAATTAATCTTCAATTTTCATAATAATATCGTAAGCAGTCAAACATTCTTCTTTTGATAATTTTGTTTCATTAACAAGATATTCTATTGCATCATCTTTATTAGAAAAACCTTTTAATATATTTTTTACTTCTTTAAATTTTTCAATAACTTTTTTAACTTCATCATTCATATTTTTTCTCTCACCTTTAAATTCTTTTTCTATTTATAATTGAAACAGACTTTTTTCATAATCATTTTACATAATATCTTATATTAGTTCTTCCTTTTTTATAATAATGTGTCTTTCTTTTTTTCTTTGATAACTCGCCCAAGCCACAAGAAAAGTAAATATTCCAGCTGTTATTGGATCTGTAAAATCGGACTGATTCTTTTTTGCAAAGTAATCTCTAATTTTTCCGACTGTTATTACTTTTCCATAAGGTATTTTTTCATAACCTCATCATAAGCTAAGGGTGGTGCAAAATACATATTATCTCCACCATATTTTTTAATGCTTCCTTCATCTGTAATTTTCACAAATTTAAGCATATTTTTGTTATCTTTTAGCATAGCATTGAAATCCTTTTTACTTTCGTTTGCCATAAATCTCTCTCCTTCTACCTAAATGATATAAAATTATTTTATATAGGCAATGAGACTGTTTTATTTTTTTCAAATTTTAAAACCATTTATTTATCAGATTTTCTATTTTATGTTTAAAAAAGAATCATAGATTATGACTCTTTATAGTTAAAATTACTTTATTTCTATTTTTTCTTTACCACCCATATAAGGTTGTAAAACTTTTGGAATATTAACAGAACCATCTTCATTGACATTATTCTCAATGACAGCAATCATCCCGCGAGGTGAAGCAATCACTGTGTTGTTGAGCGAAGAAAGTAAATAATTACCATTTTCTCCCTTAGCTCTAATACTTAATCTTCTTGTTTGAGCATCTCCTAAAGTTGAACAAGAACCTACTTCAAAATACTTTTGTTGTCTTGGACTCCATGCTTCAACATCACAAGATTTTACTTTTAAATCCGCTAAATCCCCACTACAACATTCTAAAGTTCTTACTGGTACATCCAAACTCCTAAAGAATTCTACAGTATAACTCCACATTTTATTATACCAATCCATTGCGTCTTCTGGCTTACATAAAACGACCATTTCTTGTTTTTCAAACTGATGAACTCGATATAATCCTCTTTCTTCTAGTCCATGAGCACCTACTTCTTTTCTAAAACAAGGAGAATAAGAAGTTAAAGTAATAGGCAATACTTCTTCTTTTATTATTTGTCCTTTAAATTTCCCCATCATAGAATGTTCTGACGTTCCAATTAAATACAAATCTTCCTCTTCTATTTTATACATCATGGCATCCATTTCATCAAAAGACATCACTCCATCAACGACATCACTTCTAATCATAAAAGGTGGCACACAATATGTAAAACCTTTATCAATCATAAAATCTCTTGCATAACTAATCATTGCACTATGAAGTCTTGCAATATCGCCCATTAAATAATAAAAACCATTTCCGCTTGTTCTTCCAGCAGATTCTTTATCTAAACCGTTCAAAGCTTCACAAATATCTGCATGATAAGGTATTTCAAAATCAGGAACGACTGAGCGACCAAATTTTTCAATTTCTACATTTTCTGTATCATCTTTTCCAATAGGCACACTAGCATCAATAATATTTGGAATAAGCATCATATTCTTTTTAATTTTATCTCTTAAAATTTCCTCTTTTTTTTCTAATTCATCGATTCTTTCTTTCATAGAAGAAACTTTATTTTTTAATGCTTCAGCTTCAGCTTTTTTTTGTTCACGCATTAAAATACCTATTTGATCACTCATTTTATTTCGTTCACTTTTTAAAGCATCGGCTTCAGTTTGTAATTCACGAAGTAGAATATCATCTTCATAAATTTCATCCACTAACGTGTTCTTATGTTCTTGAAATTTCTTTTTATTATTTTCTTTAACAAATTCTTTATTTTCTCGAATTAACTTGATATCAATCATGTATCTAATCTCGCTTTCTTATAATTTATTACAAGTATAACATATTTTTCTTTTAAAATAACAGAAAAGTGCTATAATAAAGATAGATTTTAATTCATTTTTTTATCATGACCTTTTTGGAAAAATAAAGAACTAATTAAAATAAATCAAAGGAGGTCAAGAAAAATGCAAGACAAAAAAATCAAATGCAAAGTTTGTGGAACAAATTTCGATTTTACAGCTGGACAACAAGAATTTTTTAAACTTCACAATTTAAGTGAGCCAAAAAAATGCCAAACATGTAAAGAAAAAGAAAAACAGGAAAAATCAAACAATACTTATTCTTTTAAAAAAATTGCTTAAAAAGCAATTTTTTTAGTTTTATCATTAACTCATTTCAATACATGAATTCATATGTTTTCATAATTTACAGCTTTAAATAAAGAAAAAAAGATTTTCTTCTATTTTTTAAAATCTTTTTTCTTTAATTTCTTCTTTTATAAATTGTACAAAATCACTTTTAGATACAGTAATTTGTTCTTCCGTTCCATATTTTCGGTAGGTCACTAAGTCACTTTCTACTTCTTTATTACCAATAACCAGAGTATAAGGAATCTTTTTTAAAATACTATCACGCATTCTATAGCCGACTTTTTCTTCACGCTCATCCATCTCAACACGAATGTTCTCTTCGTTTAATAAATCAAAGATAGTCTTAGCATATTCTAAATGATAAACATTATTAACTGGTAAAACAGCTACTTGAACAGGACTTAACCATGTAGGTAAAACCCCCTTCGTTTCTTCTATATAATAGGCTATAAAACGGTCAATAGAACCAAACACAGCGCGATGAATCACCACAGGCGTTTTCTTTTCACCATCTTTATCAACATAAGTTAAATCAAACTTAGCGGGTAAACAGAAATCAAGTTGACAAGTAGAAACAGTATACTCATTTCCAACCGCAGGACGAACTTGAACATCTAATTTTGGTCCATAAAATGCCGCTTCTCCAATTTTTTCAATATAAGGAATACCAATTTCATCTAAAACCTCACGTAGTTTATTTTCAGCACTGTTCCACATTTCATCATCAGGATGGTATTTTTTTGTATCTTCAGGATCTCTTAAAGAAAGTTCAAAATGATAATTTGTAATATTTAATTCTTTATATACTTCTAAAATTAAATGAACAACACGTTTAAATTCACTTCCAATTTGTTCTGGAGTAACAAACAAATGCGCATCATTTTGACAAAAACTTCTAACTCTTTCAATTCCTTTTAAAGCACCACTTGCTTCATAACGGCAATCTCTCGCAATTTCTCCAACACGAAGAGGCAAATCACGATACGAATGAATATCGTTAGCATAAATCATCATGTGATGAGGACAATTCATTGGACGAAGCACAAACTCTTCGCCATCCACTTCCATTTTAGGAAACATATTCTCTTGATAATGCTCCCAGTGTCCACTTGTTTTATAAAGTTCAACATTGCCAAGAGGAGGTGTTAGAACATGTTTATAGCCAAGCTTACGTTCTTTTCCTTTAATATAGTTTTCTAACTCTTCCCAAATAATATAACCATTTGGTAAATACATAGGAAGCCCTTTTCCTACTAAATCATTAGTCATAAATAGCCCTAAATCTTTACCTAATTTTCGATGATCTCTAAGTTTTGCTTCTTCTAGTTCTTGTAAATAAGCATTTAACTCTTCTTCCGTTCTAAAACAAACACCATAAATTCTTTGTAAAACTTTATTGTTGACGTCTCCCTTCCAATAAGCGCCACTAAATTTAATGAGTTTAAAATACTTACATTCTTTTACACTTTCCACATGAGGTCCACGGCAAAGATCCATAAAATCCCCTTGCGTATAAATTGAAATAACTGTACTATCTTCATCCATACGACTAATCAAATCCAATTTATAAGGGTCCTCTTTAAACTTTTCTAAAGCATCACTCTTACTAATTTCATTACGAACTATTCTTTTTCCATCTTTAGCAATTTTTTTCATTTCCTTTGTTATCGCTTCGATATCTTCATCAGTGATAACGGTTTCTCCTAAGTCTACATCATAGTAAAATCCCGTTTCAATAACTGGTCCTACCCAAAACTTCGCTTCTGGATACAAGTGTTTAATCGCTTGTGCCATCATATGGGCACAACTATGGTTTAACTTATTTAAATCTTCATTTTCTTTAAAATTTAGCATATTTTTTCCTTCTTTCTATAATTTAAATCCTTCATCCTCAATAAAACCTTTTTTTTCTAAATCATAAATATGGATGAGCATAAATTCTCTATATTCTTTATAAATACTATTAAATTCTCTTTCCTGTTTTTCGCTAAAAAATGCGTTTGGTCTATAACAATCAAATCCTACAGGATAATTATAAATATAACTGGAATCGTTTACTATATCTTTTATATTAAAATTATAAAAAACAATCACCCCATTTAAAAGTAATAATCGATCGATGTGCATATGTATGCCAACATCGAAATTAAGCTCTCCACAAAGGGTATTAAATCGTTTAGAAGATTTTAAATGTTTTTTTAAATACAATGTATGTTCTGTACAAGTATTAATTAATAGCCTTTCTACTTCTCCATCAGGATAAATAAGAATCACAGCTTGATTTTTCAAATTATCATTAGTAAATAAAAATTGACTATTTTCTAAAAATTGAACAACTTCTTCATAAGAAATATCAGCTAATTTATTTGAAATAAATTGTCCAAAATTAAAATCAATTAAATTTATTTCTGATAATATCATTTCTAATGTTTCTATTTGTTTTAAGCTTCCAAAAATTTTAGGTAAAGAAATATCAAAATCTAAAGTATCTACTTCAACATTTTTTAAAGACTCTTGTTTTAAGCTCCTAGCCATATTTGCTAGTTCAATAATCCCATTGGCTACTAGTATTTCTTGCACTTTATAATGCTCATGATTATAAAATGTTAACATCTTATTTCCCATAATTTCAGAGAATCGTTTAGAATTTTTGAAATGTTTTTTTAAATACTCCATATGATATTCGTCATTTTCTAAAAAAAGTTCTTCCATCTCCCCCTCAGGGTACAAAAGAGTAATCGCCGTTTTAGCTAATATTTCTTTTTTGCTTTCTAAAATATAGTTATTAAAATGAGCTTCATTTAAACTTCTAAATGTTTTTTCTTTATTTTGCTTATCATAAACTTTTAACCAGACATATTTAAATGAAATAGACTGAGTCATTTTTAAAAATTCACTTAATTGTTTTAAACTTTGAAATGTTTGAGGTAAAAAATAGAGAAAATGAGCATGTTGATGATTTAAAAAAAGAGGATCATCAACAATTTCTCGCACATTCCAATTGGAAAGAACACAAGCTCCATTTTGCACTAATCTTTGATCTATCGGGTATTGGCTCCCACAAGCAATCAAATCGCCACATAATGAAAAAAAACGTTTAGAATTTTTCATGTGATCTTTTAAATATTCCCAGTGTTCTCTAAATTGAGTAATAGGAATATTTTCCACATAACCATCCGAATAAATAATAACCATTGCTTGATAATCTAAAGTTTCCATAATCCCCTCCCAAAAAAAACGCAAGCCTACTCACTAAGGAGCAAAGACTTGCGGTACCATCCTTTATTTTACTTAATTTAAGATAACGGTTTAACCCGGGGAGTATCAATCCCTCTTTGAAAGGAGTAAAAAACTATCATTTTTATTCGTTTTCACCAACCACGAATTCTCTATTAAAAATGAATAATCCCTCATGTCTTTCATTAACGATTTACATGTTTTAGTCTAACACTCAAATGGAAAACTGTCAATTCTAATTTTCTATCTAATCTTAAAAACTCTAAACCTTTTCAAAATCCATCAAAAAAAAGCAATCTCTGAAAACATATAATTTCTGGACTTTCTTAATTAAAAACATAAATTATATTCAAAAAAATTTATCTTCTTAAATCTTTATCTTCATGTTGCCACATTAAATCACTATCTAAAATATAATATTTACCAACTTCATACAAATCCTCTGTTAAATAACCTTTTCCCACTTCTCGTCCAGAAAAATCTAAAGCAACATTTTGATGAGCTAAAGACAAATCGTTACGCATTTTAAAAACTTTAACTGGATGCTCTAAAACCCCAAAATTATTATCTCCCAAATCGCTAGAATCAATTTTTTTTCTAATTAAATTTTCTCTAACTTTTTCTATTTTAGCTAAATCTAAATTTTTAGTTCTAAGAAAAGGCAAAACTTCAATATAAACTCTTCCAAATTGATTTCTAATAAACGGTTGAAGTATTTCTTCAGTATTAGCACAATTTGAAACCAATTTATGACTTCCGATTTTTAAAACGTATTCTCCTAACTTATAAGCACTAAATAACAAGCCTGAACCTATAAATTGTAAATTAGAAAAATTTAAATTTTGAAAGTCAAGAAGCTCTTCTATAATTTTTTTCACCAAAAAAGGTTCAACTTCTGAAAAATCCAATTTACTGTCTTCAGCGTGATACACAGAGGATACCATTTGAAAAATCAAAGCATCTTTATTATTTACCATAAATTCTTCAATTCCATCAATTTTCTCATTTTTAAGAACTGTTAACAAATGGAAAATAAATTTTTTAGAATACTTTAAACTTTCGTTTAAATAATTAATTATTTCTTGTTGATGTTCTAAAAGAACTGCTCGATTTTGCTTAGATAAAACTCTAATGACTAAAATTAAAAAATATTCCGTCCATTTTTCAGAAAAACCAAAGATCATGTTATAGAATTCATCAATAAATTCTCTTTCTTTCCAATCACCTATTGTCATCAACAACGTCTGTAATTGATCTAAAGAATAATTTAACCATTTGTTTTTTATTATATTAAAATAACTTCTCTTTTCTTCAATATTTAAACTTTGTAAAAAAAATTTCATATCCTTTTGATAAAGAATAAGTCCTTTCTGAAGAATTTCTTTTTTTCTATAACTTTCAAAACGTTTTATTTCTTTTAAACTTAACTCAGGAAAATCAACAGGTAATAATACATCCCCACATATACGATAATAAATCGATATGTTAAAATCATCAAAAACAAATTTACGATTAAAAAATTTACATAATTCAATGATTTCTTTTCGATTTTTTTCATCGTTTATATAAGCAAAAATGTGATTCTGTTGTAAAAAATAATTTCCTACCCATTTACAACCAGAAAAAGAATTTTTAAAAAATTCAATACAAGTTAAAATTTCGTCACTACTTAATTTCAAATCATTACATTTTAAATACTTTAATAATTTCTCTTTTCTTTTAAAAGAAAAGCTAATTTTTTTCGAATAAGAGACTATTCTATTAATTTTATCTCCTATTCTTTTTTTAAATTGAAGAGAAATCATCTGTTTATATATAGAATCCAGCTGATTACAACCTTCTTGAAAACAGCAATAAAATCTTTTTTTATCACAATCATTCAAAATTACACTATTTTTATAATACATTTCTTTTAAATTGTTTGTAACTTCTAAATATAAATGATCAATATCTACAGTTAAAAGCGAAGCCTCGATTTCTTTAAAAAATCGTTCTAATTCTTCTTTTACTAAAATTTCAAATTTCACAAAATCCCCCTTATTTACAAAATAAGTATAGCACAAAAAGACAATATTGTCAAACCTGTGTCAATAAAATCAGTAAATTCAAAAAGAATGCTACAGGATAAACATGCTAGAAAAAAAAATTAACTTTGCTAATATAGAAATAGAACGGGAAATAAATGAAAAAAATCGTATAAACTAAAATAGTAGAACAAGAACCTGTTAGCCCATAAAAAAAAGAGTAGAAACCCAGAATACAAAGAAGGGGAATTTTCTCTTTTATTTCTAATGTCATAAAATTTATTAATATTATTTTGATAGACGAAGATGAATTTTAAAACAATAAAAACTCATTTTTCTTTTTTTTCAATAGTATAATGACCATTCAAATAATTAATCACTAATATATCATTAAAATTCACTTTATCTTCTAGAATTAAATTAGATAAAATTGTTTCAATATTTCGAGTAACATAACGTTTAACAGGCCTTGCGCCGTAGCTAGAATCATAAGATTCCTCTATAATTTGTTCTCTAGCTTTATCACTAAGTTCTAATTTAATATTACTAGGCTCCAATCTTTTCTCTATATCTCTTAAGATCTTATCCAAGATTTGATTAACAACGTTCTTTGATAAACCTTTAAAAATAATAATTTCATCAATACGATTTATAAACTCTGGTCTAAAATGACTTTTTAATTCATTCATAACCAGTTCAGAGCTATTATTTTGATTCTCTAAAATCCATTCACTTCCTAAGTTACTTGTCATGATAATAATGGTATTCTTAAAATCTACAACTCGCCCTGTACTATCCGTAATTCTTCCATCATCTAAAATTTGTAATAAAATATTAAACACATCTTTATGCGCTTTTTCAATTTCATCAAATAACACAATCGAAAATGGATTTCTTCGTACAGCTTCCGTCAGTTGTCCCCCTTCATCATACCCAACATATCCTGGAGGAGCACCTACTAAACGACTGACATTAAAACTTTCCATATATTCAGAGCAATCAATTCTTACCATGTGTCTTTCATCATCAAAAAGTTCATTTGCTAAAGTTTTCGCCACTTCTGTCTTTCCGACACCTGTAGGTCCTAGGAAAATAAATGAACCTATAGGACGATTTGGATCTTTAATTCCACTTCGAGCTCGAATAATTGCATCACTCACTAGCTTTAAAGCTTCATCCTGTCCTTTTACTCGTTTTTTCATATTTTCTTCTAAATGAAGAAGTTTCTCTTTCTCACCACTGACTAATTTAGAAACGGGAATATTGGTCCATTTTGAAACCACTTTGGCAATATCTTCATCATTTACTGTATCAGATAACATTAAACCTTCTGTTTCCTTTTTTAAAGTTTCAAGTTCTTTTTCAAGTTCTGGAATAACGCCATGACGTAATTTAGCACTGATTTCCAAATCATAATTATTTTCGGCCATAGCAAGTTTATGGCGTGCCTCTTCTAACTCTTCTTTTTTACGACTTATCGTTTCATTAATCCTTTTTTCTTCTTGCCATTGAGAACGCATTTCATGTTCACGGGCTTTTAATCCTTCTAATTCTTTTTTGATTTCTTCTAAGCGATGATGACTTAATTCATCTTTTTCTTTTTTTAAAGCTTCTGCCTCAATTTCAAGACGCATGATAGAACGAGATAAAGTATCTAAATCTACAGGAACACTATCCATTTGCATTTTTATCGTAGCACAAGCTTCATCCACTAAATCAATTGCTTTATCTGGCAAAAAACGATCAGTGATATAACGGTCACTAAGTGTTGCTGCAGCCACTAAAGCATGATCTTTAATATTAACTTTATGATAAACTTCAAATCGTTCCTTTAATCCTCTTAAAATTGTTAAGGTATCTAAAACATTTGGTTCTTTAACCAGTACTTTTTGAAGTCTTCGCTCTAAAGCTCCATCCTTTTCTATATATTTGCGATACTCGTTTAAAGTTGTTGCTCCAATTAACTTAATTTCTCCTCGAGCTAACATAGGTTTTAACATATTCCCCGCATCCATCGCTCCATTATCTCCATTACCAACAATCATATGAATTTCATCGATAAACATAATCATGTCTCCATTGCTCTCTTTCACTGTTTTTAAAACAGCTTTTAAACGTTCTTCAAATTCTCCACGATATTTCGCACCAGCAACTAATGCTCCCATATCTAGCTCCCATATCGTTTTATTCTTTAAACTATTAGGAACATCTCCTCTTACAATTCGCTCAGCAAGTCCTTCTACAATAGCTGTCTTTCCAACACCAGGTTCTCCAATTAATACGGGATTATTTTTTGTTTTTCTAGATAAAATTCGTATGACATCGCGAATTTCATCATCACGACCAATAACAGGATCAACTTTATTCTCACGAACATTTTTTACAATATCTCGTCCATATTTTTCTAACACATTTTCGTTATTTTGTGCATTTTCATACATATTTATCCCTCTTTTCTTGATTGTATTATAAAACTAAAATTAGCACTTGTCAATATAAAGTGCTAACCTAAATAAAAGATAAACTTGCTTTAAAAAAAGAATATTCTATCAATCAAATTTATAAAAAAAGCCAAAAATTTTATAGATTTTTTATCTTCTTTGTTTTTATTTACTTTTTTTCTGACTAATTTTAACCAATTAAAAATCGAGGACGTACTCCGTTTTTCAAACTAGCGCTATAATTGCCGCTAAAGCCTGTCATAGCTACTCTAAGAAAATAACCATTCTCAATATTCCTTAACCAATAATCCGAAGTATTAATTAAACTAGGCTTCAATCTAAAAAGTGAATATTGATGATTATCCATGCCTATATCATAACCACTATTATTCCAAATAGCTGCTCCATATACATTTATATTAGTCATTAAATCAATCTCTCTTTCAACTTGGATGGAAGAAGATGAATTTTTAGCACTATTAATAGTATTTGAATAACTTCCACGATAAGTAATCACGTGATTTTGAAAAACAGGTCTTATTTTTTCTTCTAAAAGTTGTGGAAGAATTGTTTGAACCATATCTGTTCCTAAATAACCACCTTCAGCTGTATTTTCAAGATTCATATAAGATGACAATAACGCCGCATAAGGAACAATAGTAACATGATGTTTTACTAAACGATTATTATAATCTCCAACATTTAAATAATTATCAATGTCCGCTATGAGCCAAGTTACACCATTAGCGTTGATATAATCTCCAACA
>CAJTUR010000006.1 GCA_910579535.1 uncultured Bacilli bacterium | reverse complement strand
TCTATAACCAAATAAAGTTCTTACCTTATTTGTAATTCAATTATATATCACTTACCATTTTTTATCAAATAAAAAAAGATTTTAACGTTTCAAATCTTCTTTCTCACCAAAATTAAATTTAAGGTTTCTTTCTTTTTCAAGAATCACATCTTTAATTTCTTGAATTTCATAATCTAAGCTTTTAATTTCACTAATAAATTCTTCTGCTCTTAAATCTTTTGACATATTTACAAATTTATCATTAAGCTCTTTTGATCTTTCAGTTTTAATAAGAACCATTTCACGTAACTCTTCTAAAGAACGTTCACACAATTCATCATAATCGACAATCCATTCAAAACTATTAATCGTATTTATATCAATCGTTTCATTAATGAGCACATATTCTTCTATATTATAATGATTATTATAAAAAACTTCTGGAAAAATCTTATCCATTAAACGAGTTGGTAAAATTCCATAAATAGAATAAATAGATAAAATATCTTTTTTTTGTACATAAATACCATCTAATGCCACTCTTTTAATAAAATTTCCTCCTTATATACTACAATTCTTTAATGTATTCTAATAATTTAAAAAACATTCTTACGTATAGGCTCTCTAGTCCATCTTTTTTTAATTTTTTTATTCGGACTCTTTTTTTCTTGATGTCTAAATCACTAAAGAAAACTCGAGCAATTTTATCTTTCAAACGGGTTTCTATTTGTAAATCACTAATAATAGAATCCACTTCTTCGTTAATAATACGCACTGCATCAATTTCAATATCCTTACCCTTGCAATTAATTGTTAATTGACCATTTGTTGGCACATTTTTAACTTCAATAATAAAATCATTTTCATCCACATAACACTTTGGAATCACAACATCTTTATTGACATATACAATCACCTCATCTGCCTCTCTCGTATTTCTAAAACGAATTTTATAATCTCGATTAGGTGGAATAATTCCCGTCTTTCCTTCTACAGGATGAACAATTAAGGTATAGTTATTCTGTAAATAATTATAATCAATGTGGGTCATAATATAATACCCTTTTTCATACAAAGAAGAGTACCCATCATCTTCATAAAGTTTATAAAGATTACTTTTTCCTGGAAAAACATGTACTTCTAAAGCTTTAGGAGGATTCGTCACATTTATATTATCTTCCAAAAGAGCTAATGGAACAATCGCTCCAGCTTTAGCAAAAACAGGATAATCTTCATCTTTATAAAAAGCCATGTATCTTTTATTTCCAGGAAACTTTTTACCCGTATTAAAATCATACCACATTCCATTAGGTAAAAACAACTTTTCAATTGCTCGGTTCATCACACGATCCTTTTTCATCGTTATAGGGGCCACAAATAACTCGGTGCCAAACGTATATTCATTTTTATAAGCTGGTTCATCGTAGACCTCTGGCTTTTGATAATACAGTGGTTGGACTAAAGGTAACCCTGTAGAATGATATTTATAAGCTTCACTATATAAATAAGGAATCAAACGATGTCTTAAAGTACAATAATCCCTTACAATATTAAGTGTTTGAACATTCCATCGCCAAGGTTCTCTTTTATAATAATGACCAAATTTAGCACTAAAGCGAAAAATTGGACTAAATGTTCCTAATTGAACATAACGTAAGTAAAGTTCTCCATCTTCAATACCATCTTGATGCCCACCAATGTCATGACTCCACCAAGAAAGACCAATATTGCTTGCAGTCGAATTATAAAAAGGAAGAAGTTTAAGTGTAGCCCAGCTCACTTGAGTTTTACCAGAATAATAAACAGGTAGTCGATGAGAAGCAACAAGTCCATTTCGACTTAGAAGTATTCCACGATGATTCACATACCTTTTATAATCATTAAAATGATAATAATTTAAGGCATTAAGTGTAGCCAGATCCTTTTTATTATAATAATCTAAAAAATAAAAATCGATACCCAAATCATTTAAAGGATGAATCAAATTATAAAAATATTCTTTAATGAAACGAGCATCAAAAATATTAAAAGGAATCGTTTTATCATCTGTTAAATTTAAATTTTCTTTAATTAATGGATAGTTTTTTTCTTGTTTACTAATTCCCTCACTAGGATCTAAAGTGATGCCGACTCGCACCCCTCGCTCATGCATGTATTTTACAAACTCTTTTGGATTTGGAAATAAACTTTCACTAAACGTATACCCTGTTTTAATTAAGTCTGTTTTCGTATGCCAATGATTTCCCAAAAGCAAAACCGAATAAGGGATTTTATTATGTGCAAAAGAACCTAGTAATTTTTTAGTATCTTCAAAACTATACACATCCTCTTTATTCCACCAGATTCCTAAAGCATAGCGAGGAATTAAGGCTGGTCTTCCTGTTAACATAAAATAATCTCTTAAACACAGTCCAAAATCTCTTCGATAAATAAAAAGATAAGTATCCACTCGCTTTTTAGTTGGTTGGATTAACTCACCACTCTCACTAATAATAAGTGAGTCTGAATCATCTAATGAAGCAAAGCCATCGGTAGAATAGAGTCCTTTACTAAAAGTCGCTTTTGTACTATTTTCATCTAAACTGACACCTGTTCCTTTAAAATTTCTTGCTTCTGGATGATTAAAATACCACATCTTATCGGTATTTTGTAACACTACTTTTAAATTGGCATCTGGAGCAACAATACTAGCTTGAAAAGGTTTTTCTTTCGCATACGTTAATTTAAAATACTTAGTAGAAAGTTCTAAAAAACGTTTATCTTCTCTTATTTCATAAGCTGGAATTGGAAAGTCACGATTAATAACTCGTTGAGTTAAAGCATCAAAAAACTCACCTGTTTCATTATATTCCAAACGAATCAAACGTTCAGTTAAAATAGAAATACGATATTTTTTTCCCTTAAAAACAACACTATCTTTAGCTTTATTATGAGAATAATCGATTTTAAAATATTCATCCATCGTTACAATCACCCTTTATTATTACCTTTATTTTAACATACTAAAAAAAACAAAACAACTTAACAAACAAAAATTTCCATAATAGAAATGGAAAATATTAAGTGTTCACACATTTCAATACATAAAATGTAAATTTATTTATATGTTTGATAATATAATGGTTTTATATCAAGTTTTTAGACATCTTCTATTAAATTTAACCTTTAGCTCCCCTACACTATCATAGGTATACGTCTTATTTGAGCTTTTTGTTCACTTACTTAAAAAATTTTCCATAAAATAAAATTTTTGTTAAAATAAAAAAGACAGAGGAGGTTATATGAATAACAAAAATTTATCGTTCCCTTATAGTTTAGATAACAAAAGATACCATACTTTAAATTATTATTATCGTTCCCTTTTTCATCAAAAAGTCTTTAAAGTCAGTTTAAATGCCAATTTTTCTTGCCCTAATTTTAAAAATGGCTCAGGCTGTATCTTTTGTGCCCATGGAAGCAACGATTACGATCTCACTAAAAATAAATCTTTAATAGAACAATTCTATGAAGTTAAAAACATAACTGAAAAAAAATGGCTCAATGCGCTTTACATAGGCTATTTCCAAGCAAATACTAATACCTATGCTCCTTTAACGATCTTAAAAGAAAAATACGAAAGCATCTTAAACCTACCAAACGTCGTAGGTTTAGCCATTGCGACCCGAAGTGATGCCATTTCAAATGAAGTCTTAGACTACTTAACCGAATTAAATAAAAAAACATTTTTAACCGTTGAACTTGGGCTTCAAAGTTGTAATGAGCAAACGTTAAAATTAATCAATCGAGGACACGGTGTAAAAAATTTTATTGATTGTGTACACAGATTAAAAGAAAGAAACATAAAAGTCGTTGCTCATATCATCAATGGTCTTCCAAACGATACCAAAGAAGATATGATCAAAACCGCTCGACTACTAAACGATTTAAAAATAGATGGAATAAAAATTCACATGCTTCACATTCTAAAAGAAACTCCTCTAGAAACCCTTTACAAAACCCAACCCTTTCCTATATTATCAAAAGAAGAATACATTGATATTGTTATAGAGCAATTAGAACATTTAAATCCAAACATTGTTATTCATCGTATTACTGGCGACCCCAAAATAGAAGAACTGGTAACGCCAACATGGTTAATCAAAAAATTCACCGTTTTAAATGATATTGATAAAGAAATGAAAAAAAGAAACACATATCAAGGAAAAAAGATTAAACACAAGAATTGATAACAATTTTTTCTATTTTAAAACCTTTCAACTGGGCATTTAATCCCTCTTCTTCATCTATCCCAAATAAATAACGAATGTTTTTATTCACAAAAGTTTTAATATCACTTTCAATTTGAGTAGCATTTAGACTACTACACAAATCTTTAGAACACACTCTTAAAATCTTATCAAGCAAGTGATTATCATAAATATAATTAAGTAAATCATTCGAATTCACGTTTTCTAAAATAATTTCCTCTGAACAATTATTTTTACTAGATGCATTAAAAACATTTAGAGAAAAACACATGACCAAAATAAAAGAAATAAAAAGTTTTTTCATGTTTACCACCTACATTTAGTATGAAAAAATATTTTATTTCTACTAATCTTTTTATATCCAATTTTTGGTAATATCAATTTAAATACATAATATCGATATCTACATCCCCTTTAATGCCCTCTACTTTTCCATCTTGACACAATTGCCAAAACGTATAATGGCCTTCATAACTCGATTTCTTTGAAAAATCACTCACATAATGAGCAAGCCAAGTATCAAACTCAGTAGGTAGCCATAACTTTTCTAAATAATTTTTACTACTATACAAAAGCCCTTCATAGCCATGTTCTTTAACCGTATTTAAAAAGGTAGTAGCCATATCCGTTAGTCCAAAAAAACTTAAGTGATACTGATTAAAAGAACTCCAATTCTCCCAATCAAACGCAATAGGAAGAGACACATTATACCCTTTTATTTGTTCAATGACCCATAAAGCATCTTGTTTAGCTAACTCATTTGAATTGGCGTACGAATAAAAATAAATGCCAACTTCAATCCCATAACGATTCGCTTCTTCGATATTTCGTTTAAAATACTCATCAACAAAATAGTCTTTTCCTGTTCCTCTTGTTCCTCCAACTCGAATAAAAATAAACTCGACTCCCGCATTTTTTAAAGCTTCAAAATCAATTTCTCCTTGCCATTTTGAAACATCAAGACCAATTTTAGTAAACTCATTTTTATGAGAAGCTACCACCTCGCTAAAAAGCGTTCTTTTTTTGGGAACAGAACTTGAATTCGTCCCTGGTTTCTTTGGTTCAGTCACATAAAGGGTAAAATTTTGTTTTGTACTATTTCCACTTCGATCCGTAGCTACAAATTCCAAAGGATAACTTCCTACCGTATGAACATCGTAATTTCCAATGACTGAACACGTTGGATGAGCATCCTCATTATCTCCACATAAAATCTTGTCCGTTAAAGGAACCGTCTCTCCTTTTTGAATACTATAACTACTATTAAGCCATACCACTGGAGGAACACGATCCACGACATTGACCTCAAAGTGATACGAAACAACAATCCCCTCATCGTTTTTAAATTTAAAAAGCACCTCTTTTTCTCCAAGAGAAGTAGAATCAATCACATAATCATCAAGAATTTCTCCATTTATACTCAAAATAAAATCCGAAACTTTTTTCTTTTCTGTAAAAGGAAGGATTAAATCTTGCGTCAAAGTGACTTCAATCTTAGCGTATTTAACTCTTAAATAATGTACGATACGAATGCCAATAAAGAAAACAATTCCTATAAAACCAATACTCACTAGCATTAATATAACTCTTTTCTTATTCATAAAAACCTCCTAATCAACAATTTCAATGCCTTTTAAAAGTTCTAAATATTTTGCATCTTTTACTTTTTCACTTTTTAAAAAATCTTCACTATCTTTCTTCGCTTGCATTAAAATCTTGAAATCTTTTTTAATATCCCCAATTTTAAAAATAAACTCACCACTTTGTTTTGTACCAAACAAGTCCCCTTCTTTTCGCATTAAAAAATCCTGTTCACTAATATAAAAACCATCATTTGAAGCTTCTAAAACTTTTAATCGCTCTGTATCCGTATCACTAATTAAATAACAAAAACTGTCTAAATCGTTTCTTCCTACCCGTCCTCTTAATTGGTGTAACGTCGCTAATCCAAATAACTCCGCATTAAAAATTAAAATCATAGTAGCATTATGAACATCCACACCAACTTCAATAACCGTTGTTGCAATAAGAATTTTAATCTCATTTTCTTGAAACAAACGTATAATCTCTTCTTTTTCTTGATTTTTTAACTTTCCATGCAAAATAGCGGTTTTCACTTTTCCATTAAAAGCCACATCAAAATTTTTCTTTAAATTCATAACATCATTATTGGTTTCATTTTCTACTATAGAAGGCGCTACAACATAAATTTGGTGTCCCTTTTTTATCTCTTCGTAAACATGTTGTAAAATTTCTTTTAGTTCACTTTCTTTCTTGACATAGGTTTGAATTTCTTTTCGACCACTAGGTTTTGTTTTAATAATGCTCATAGCCATATCCTGATAAAGCGTTAAAGCATAGGTTCTAGGAATAGGAGTGGCACTCATATAAATCACATCAGGCAATAAGCCTTTATTTTGAAGATTGCTTCTTTGGTTGACACCAAAACGATGCTGTTCATCCGTTACAACAAACCCTAAATTTTTAAACGTGACATCTTGACTAATAAGAGCATGCGTTCCAATTAAAACATCAATTTTTCCTTCACTTAAATCTTTTACAATAGCCTGATGGTCCTTCTTCTTTAAACTTCCTACTAATAAAGAAACCTGAACGTTCAAAGGTTCTAAAAGTTTTTTTATGGTTTCATAATGCTGTGTTGCTAAAATTTCAGTCGGAGCCATTAAAGCACTTTGAAACCCTCCTAAATAAGTCGCATAAATGGCAATAGTTGCAACAATAGTTTTACCACTTCCAACATCGCCTTGAATCAAGCGATTCATTTTCTTTTCACTCTTCAAATCTTTAAGGACGTCATCTAACGCTTTTTTTTGATCAGTTGTTAAAAGAAAAGGTAAAGAAGAGACAAAAGCATCCACTTGATTCACATCAAAATTTTTCTTGATCCCTTTTACTTTCTGACTTTGTAATTTCAAATAATTAATTTTTAACATAAATACAAAAAATTCTTCATAGATAAGCCTTAATCGAGCCTGTTTAATTTCATTCACCGTTTTAGGAAAATGAATCCATTGAAGAGCTTGCTTTTTATCAATAAATTTATAAATTTCAAGATACGATTGAGGGATATAATCCACGCTCTCTTCTATCGCTAAAGCTTCTGAAATAAAATTAGGAAAAAAACTATTTTTTAATCCTTTAACAACATGATAAATCGGTTCAATTTTTAAATCATTTATCCAAGAAAGTTTAAGATCATTAGCAATAAAACGATTTTTCTTCTGATCGTATTTTCCTATTAAAGTAATATTTTTACCAATTTCTAATTTAGAATATAAAAAACTTCGATTATAAATAGACACATTAATAATACGTTCACTAGCAAATGCTTTAAACGTTAAAGAATTAAAATTTCTTCTTATATAAGAAATCTTAGGAGTACTTTCAATCGTGGCTTGAATGGTTACGACTAAATCTTCTGTTGCCTCTTTTAAATGAATGGGCTTATAAATAGTATAACGATAAGGATAATATTCAATTAAATCTTTTAGAGTATAAATATTTAATTTATTTAAAAGAGGGATGGTTTTCACTCCAATTTTTTTTATGCTTTGTAATTCCATATTATTCTCCTGATTATATTATAGCAAAAAATACAAACAAATGTATATTTTTTGAAAACTTTTGTCGAACAAGTTGCTTTCTTTCACTTAATAAATATAATAACGCACGTGTTACTGAAAAGATTTTTTTATAAAATTTAAACACTTCCTTCTACCATTTTTTATTGATTCAGTAACACTTTTATTTGATTGATAAAAAAAGTAAAAAAAAATGCAATTTTTTTTTAAAAAGTGTTGACAAAAATACCCTTTTCAATTAGTATATGAACTACCAATTCACTTAAAAGCGAATTGGTGCTAGTATCACACTAGTCAACCCCTTTTTATTCTTTTAGAAGCTGTCTTCAGGGGACAGCTTCAAATGTGGAATTTTAAAAAGTACTAACAAAATCGTTAGTACTTTTTCTTTATCTGAAAAACAGATGTTCAGATATTCATTTTCATTAATCGATTGTACTTCATATTTTAATGAAATAGGGTGTATCATTTTTCTATAAGCAGAAACTACCACTGATGATTAATCCATAGAAAGCTGGGATATTCTTTTAAAGAAACTTTTTACAAAAATAGATACTATTTTTTATTAATATCTAGCAATTGGAGCCACATTACGACTAGAAATAGTTTTTTATTTTTAATAATTGCTTTTTTCTTTATAATAATTATATCTTTCCATAGCGTAATTTTTATTCAATTCTAATAACTCATTTGCTAAAGATTCGTTTTTAATCTTTAAAGAATGATACCTAACTTCATTATCCAAGAAAGAATCATACAAAGAAAAATCAGGCTCTTTAGAATCCAAATACAATTTATTTTCTTTTGGAACATAACGCATTAAAAGTTGATAGCCACATTTAATCGCTAAATCTTGTTCTTCAGTAGTACAAGAAAGTCCACCTTTTATTCCATGTTCAACGCAAGGAGAATAAGCAATCACAATTGCGGGACCAACATGTTCCTCTGCCTCTTTTAAAGTTTTAATAGTTTGATTAAAATCTGCTCCCATTGAAATACTTCCTACATAGCAATTAGGATAACACATTGCAATTTTAAACAAATCTTTTTTATTATTTCTTTTTCCATAATTTGCAAATTCACACACTTGCCCCATTGTAGAAGACTTAGACATCTGTCCTCCAGTATTGGAATACACTTCCGTATCAAGGACTAATATTTTAATATTTTCTCCGCTCGACAAAGCATGATCAATACCTCCAAAGCCAATATCATAAGCCCAACCGTCTCCACCAACAGCCCAAACACTACGACTTGGAATGTAATCTATCAAATCACTTAAATCTTTTGGAATTTCTGAATCTTGTAACTCTTTTTTCAAAGGATACGTCACATCAAAATTTTCCTTATTCTCTAACCAAGAACGATAAATTTTTTGAACAGATTCAGTTACAGAATTCATAGATTGTTCCATAATCTTTTTTATACGTTCTCTTTTCAGATTATAAGAATGAATCATTCCTAAAGCAAACTCCGCATTATCTTCAAATAAACTATTGGCCCAAGAAATGGTATAAGGAGTAGAAGGAATGGAACCACCATAAATACTTGTACAGCCAGTTGCATTAGCAATCACAAGTTTACGCCCTAAAAGTTGCGTTAGAAGGCGAATATAACTTGCTTCTCCACAACCAGCACACGCTCCACTAAACATAAACTCTGGTTTAACAAAACTTAAATCATTCACCGTCTTTTTTTTAGACATTCCAGGCGTTTCCTGACTAAAATAAACTTCACTTTGTTCCTGAAGATTCTCATCATACTTACCAAACTCTAAAGCCTTCTTACCATTTAATCCTGGACAAACATTAATACATAACCCACAACTAGTACAATCCGCTTCACTAATACTGACTAAATAATGATACTGATCACTTCCAAATAAGGGTTTTCCAACACGCTTATCTTCTGTTTTAAAAGAACGAATCACTGCATGAGGACAAACAAAACTACATCGTCCACACTCGATACAATTTTCTGGAATCCATTTGGCCACCCTATCCGAAACATTTCTTTTTTCCAATTGCGATAACCCACCAGGAAAGGTTCCGTCTTTTAAAACATCTACTTCACTTACTTTTAGAGTATCTCCTAAACGTTTATTAATAATCTCAAAAACAGTTTTTGGAACGTCACGCTTTTCTCCTTCTAATTCAATAGCAATAGGATGTAAAAAATCAAAAGCTTTTTCTATGGCTTGCTTATTATTTTTTATGACTTCTTCTCCTTTATCCCTAAAAGTATTTTCTATGGTCTCACTCACCAACTCTAAAGCATCATTTATTCCAAGTAACTTAAGCATAATGACTTCCATTATTTTATTTATTTTTCCTTTAATATGACAATCCACTGCAAGAGAAGACGCATTAACTACCATGACTTTTATATTTCGCTCTTTTATAATCTTCTTATCCTCGAAACATATTTTCTTCTTTAATACCTCTTCATCTGTAGTATTAATAAGCAATATTCCATTTTCTTTTATCGAATCAATCATTTGATATTTTTTAAAATACTCATCTTTTGTTACCACTACTAAATCAGGATTTTCAACATAAAAAGGAGCATAAAATTCTTTTTCTTTAATTCTCAAGTTATTAACCGTCACTCCGCCACTCTTTTTAGAATCATACAAAGAATAACCATCAACAAATTTATTAAGCTTAACACTTGCTAAATGAAGGAGTTCTTTAGAAGCACTGACCATGCCATCGCTTCCAAAACCATACACTACAATTTCTTTTGCATCTAATGGCAAATCATAGGTATATTTTGGTAAACTAAGATGCGTCACATCATCTTCAATTCCAATCGTAAAATGATTTTTAAATTCACCTTCTAAATTCATAAACACACTATAAAGATCACTTGGAGTGGTATTTTTGCTAGAAAGACCATAACGTCCACCAATAATAGGAATTTCTAAATCATTTAAAGCCGCTAAACAATCAAGGTAAAGAGGTTCACCTGTACTTCCAGCTTCTTTTGTTCGATCTAAAACCGCAATTCGTTTTACACTTTTAGGAAGAGCTTCTTTTAAAAATTGCGAACTAAAAGGACGATACAAATGCACTTCAACTACGCCATATTTTTTTCCTTTTTTATTTTCAGATTCAACGACTAATTTCGCTGTATCCACAACACTTCCCATAGCAATAATAATGTATTCAGCCTCTTCATCTCCATAATAATTAAAAGGTTTAACATGACTACCTGTAATACGATTGACTTGTTCCATATAATAAACCACTACATTAGCCATTTCATCATAATTTTTATTTCTCGCTTCCACACTTTGAAAATAAATATCCTCATTACTAGCAAGTCCTTTTTGAATTTTTTTATCGACATTTAGCATTCTATTCTTATAAGCATTAATTCGATCATAATCGACTAACTTTAAAAATTCCGTATCAGAAATATCTTCAATAGAATGGATTTCGTGACTTGTACGAAACCCATCAAAAAAATGTAAAAAAGGCAAGCTTCCTTTAATACTTGACAAATGGGCAACACACGCATTAACACGAACATCTAGAATATTCGTTGACGCTAAAATACAAAAACCTGTCATTCGTGCCGCATAAATATCACTATGATCTCCAAATATCGATAAAGCATGCGTCGCAATGGTTCGACTAGCCACATGAATAACACCAGGTAGCATTTCTCCAGCCATTTTATACATATTTGGAAGCATTAATAATAAACCCTGACTCGCTGTAAACGTAGTAGCTAAAGATCCTGTAATTAAAGCTCCATGCATAGCACCAGCAGCTCCCGCTTCGCTTTGCATCTCTACAACTTTCACTTTATTATTATATAAATTTAATTTATCCGTTTGATTCAAAAAATCAATATTCGAAGCCATAGTGCTTGAGGGTGTAATCGGATAGATACTCGCAACTTCACTAAACAAATAAGCCATATTAGAACACATTTTATTGGCATCCATTACTTTTTTCATACAATTCACATTCCTTTTATTTAATTATATCATTTATTTAAATATTTAATATACCCAATCCCACTTTCCAAAAGAAAAGACGCTTTTAAATGCGTCTTTTATCAATGCCATAAAGAAAATTTTTTAGTTAATGGATCCATAATCTCTTTTTCTCCAAAACCAGCCAAGCAAAAATAGTTCATTTCTTCTTCACTTGTCTCTTTTGTTTTCACAAGTTGCTCTTTATAAGTATCTCCTGTCATCGTCTCTGTAAAATCGGTAAAAAGAATATTATTTTCTATAAATTTTTGTCTTAACTTTTTAATTTCATTATTTTTCCCTCTTAAAACAATTAAAGACAAGCCAGATATATTTTTATGAACAAAATCATCCTTATCTGGAAAATCAATAAAACTCATCTTTTCTTTCGTTTCCTCATCCGCCATCGAAACAAGTCCCGCTAAGGAATGCGCAATTGCATTTAAAGCTCGTCCTACTTCTAACTCTTTATTAATAACAGCTACAAATTTATGTGTATCACTATGAACCATTTAATAAGACCTCTCTTTCTATTCAGGATTTAAAAAATATTTAAATAAAAGACTACGAATAGACTTATCAACATCACTGATAAATACTTGCTATTACATGTCCAAACGCTTTAATATCGTAAACACCCTTTTTATCCTCTATCCACTTGTAACTCTGTTGATCATAAGAATGGCAATGATAGTAATAGGGTTTAATCCCCTCTTCTAAAACAGCTTTTAATTCTTCTTCATTCTTAATCATTACAATCTTATCTTTATACTTTTGCTCTAAATAATAATGATTGACTTCAACAGCCCATGCATTTAAATTATAGATATAAATTTTTTCTTTATATTGCTCACTAAATTCTTTTAATCCTTTTGTAGCTGTTACACCATAATAATCCATTTCATAGTTTTCACCTGCATCAAAAGCCAAAGCATTATAATAAGCACTTGAATAAGTATCATAAATATGCATTCCCAAAGCATTGGCTCCTATAAAAAACAAAAGAATCACTATTACCACTTTGCGATATTTTGTCTCTAAAAGCCATTTTACTCCATAACTAATAAAGACAAGCATAGAAACATATAAGAAATAGAAATGTCTCCAACCATTATAAATATTAGGATTAGATACACAAGCAACAAATATTGGAATCAAAAACAATAAAAGAACCAATAAAACAAAGCGCTCTATTTCTTTTTTATTCTTAACATCCAAAACTTTCTTTACCAAGCTAATAATAAACAAAACAGAAATGTAAATCGGTAAAGTTAAGAACATAATTTTAGGCAAATAATACCAAGGAAGAGGATGGGTATCATGTTCAAACAATTGCCCTTCAAAATAAACCCTTCCCCAATTTCGACTAAAACGGACACTATTTTGTAAACACCAAGAAAAATAATCAATCAAATGAAATCCATTTGTCCAAATCGCTGGTGTAATAAGAATAAATAAACCTAAACAGATCAAAATAGAATAGAGACCCACCAAGAAATTTTTCTTATTCCAAAGTTTATTTTTCGTTAAATCAATTAAATAAAAAATTCCTATGAAACCAAAAGTAAAAAAACCTGTGATTTTCAAATTACATGCCAAAGCTGAAGCCACACCTAAAAAAACAGCTGATGGGTAGTTTTTCTTCCTAATAAAGCGTAGTCCAAAATAAAGTTGCGCACTACTAAGAGCAAGTAAAATAGAATCTTTATTATTATATAAACTGTCTCCAAAAATCCTAGGAGTAAAAAAGAACATTAAAGTTAGTAAAATTCCTAAAAAACGATTATTCCAAAGCTCTTTGATAAGCAAATAAAAGAAAATAATTCCTACAAAAGATAAAGTAAAAGTATAAAAATGCCAAGCAAAGCTTAAAGTATGAGGACTGATTTTATCTAAATTCAAAAATGGTATAAATGGATAATACATTGCTATACCATGATCTTTTTCCACACTATTATAAATAGGAACTAAATCCGTCTTTTCATAATACTTAACTGCATCTCCCTCAGGATTAAAAAACTTCTGAAGAGCGTAATCATTCATTTTTAAAATTGATTGCTCTGTTCCTTCATCATAATTAATCCCAACATTTCTTAAATGACTTATTCCAAATAAATAGAGCAATAAGAAAAAAAGAAGAAGAAAAATTTTATAATTTTTGTTAAGTAACCCTGTGATTTTCGCTTTCATATTTCACCTACTCTTCATCTAAATTTTCTGAAATAATATATCTTGGTCTTTGCTTTGTTTCATTATAAATTTTTCCAATGTATTCGCCAATAATTCCTAAAGAAAGCATTTGCAATCCTCCAACAAACCAGATGGAGCAAACAATAAATGTCCACCCAGAAACCGCGTTTCCAATAATTTTTACAATTAAAGAATAAATAAGAACCAAAATACTAAATAAAGTAAGTAAAAAACCTAAACCAGTAATAAATCTTAAAGGTTTAACACTAAAAGAGGAAATACCATCCCAAGCAAAATTAAGCATTTTCTTTAGTGGGTATTTACTTTCTCCCGCAAACCTTTCTTTTCTCTCATAATAGACAATTTCTGTTTTAAATCCAATTAATGGAAATAGACCTCTTAAAAATAAATTTACTTCCTTAAAATTTTCTAATTCATCTAAAACTCTTTTACTCGTTAAACGATAATCAGCGTGATTAAAAACAATATCTACGCCCATTAATTTCATAAACTTATAAAATCCTTCCGCTGTCACTTTCTTAAAAAAAGTATCCTTTTTTCTTGAAGAACGCACACCATAAACAATATCTGAACCTTCGTTATATTTTTTTATCATTTCATCTATAGCATGAATATCATCTTGTAAATCTGCATCCATACTAATAACAAGATTTGCTTTTTCTTTTGCTGTCATAAGTCCAGCAAGTAAAGCATTTTGATGTCCTCGATTACGAGACAATGAAAGTCCTGTAAAATACTCCTCTTCCTCATTTATTTTTTTTATGAGTTCCCAAGTTTTATCTTTACTTCCATCATTTACATATAAAACACGACTTTTTTTAGATATCTTTTTTGAAGCAACCAAATTCTCTATCTTTTCTTTTAATCGTTTTGTCGTTTCTTTTAAAACAAGTTCTTCATTATAACAAGGCACAACAATATATAAAATATCTTTATTTTTCATTATCGTAGCTCTCCTTTTTATACGATTATATTAACACATTTTTTACATCTTTTCAGAAATTAAAATTGAGTTATACATTTAATTTACAAAAAAGTAATGTTGATACTAAAAAAAGAAGAAAACTCATTTTCTATCAAACTTTTTAGTTTTTAAACAGCTCTTTTATTTACATTTTTTTAAACTTTCAATTTTCTCGTTAAAAATAAGTTCACCACAATTTTTACAACGATATGGTATTGTATAAACATAATATTTTTTTATAAAAGGTACTTTTTGATTCACCTCATAAATTGTTTCACTTGTATTCTCAAAAACACTATTACGCATTGAATACCCTCCTCGAGGATAAACGGTTTTACCTTTGATAGTGGAAAGCACATTTTTATATTCTACTTTATCATAAGTATCGATGAGTTCCATTGACCCAATAATACAATCTCTTTTTCTATTTTTTATTTCCATTCCACATTGAGGACAGATTTTATAAATGGGATTTTTTTTAACTCCTATAAAAATCAAAATCAAAAACAAAAAGATAAAAGGAGGTAAAAATTCCATAAATTTATGAGAATCAAACATAGAAGTATCGTATCCAAAAAGAAAGACAAAAAGGGAAATCATAATAAAAATAAATTCAAATTTAAAAATAAATTTTACCCTTTTACTTCTTTGCTCTTTTATATATGTTTTTTGTCTATTTGTTTTCATTTTCTAAACACCTTCTCCAATAGATTTACATTGCTAGAACTCATCTGAATCTCCAAATTAAAGCTACTTTATCAACACTAAATTTCCAATCCGTTTGCCAATAAAAATAATCACTTCGATCACTTATTTTTTTATTAATTTCAGTTCAATTCAATTCATTTTAAACCTCCATCAATAATTTTTCTAAAATATTCACATAAATGTCATAATAAAACTTGTAGTCAAATTTTCAACTTTTTTATATAATTAAATTTCTATACTTTCTTCAATCTCTAAAACCTTATAAGGAGTCTCAAATTGCTCAAAATTTTCTTTCATATAATCTAAATCGGTTGGATAGCTTGGATTATCCATATGAAGAGGTAAAACAATCTTAGCTCCAAGTTCTTTTGCAAATAAAGCTGCTTCGTAAGAAGACATCGTTAGTCCATGAGCCGTAATTGGAAGGGCTACAATATCAGCTTTGTAATCGTGAGGAAAACAAATCGTATCACTAGTAATATAAAGTCGTTGTTTTCCATCATCAATGATGTAACCTACATTTTCTAATACTTCTTTTCCGTTTTTTAAATTAGGATTATAGCCATGAATCGCTTTGACCACTTCAACTGTTATTTCATCAAATTTTAAAATATTTCCTTCTTTTACAAGATTAAATTTCATTTCTGAGTAAGCATTCGAAACCTCTTGTGTAGAATAAAAAGGAACCTCTAATGTTTTTAAAACATCACTTTTAATATGGTCGCCATGTTTATGTGTAATCAAAATAACATCAGCCTTTTTCCATTCCTCTAAAAAATGATCTTGATATTTTAAAGATCCTGCATCTACTAAAAATTCTTTTACTACGAGTCTCAACCATTAAACAAGATTGAGGATATTTTGTTATTTTCATATAAAATCTTCCTTTCAATTTAATACGTTTTTATTTTAATATATATGATAGTTAACGAGTATAGATATTTTATTAACTAAATCATAATTAATAAAAGTCTTCAATAGTGGCGTTATTTATACCAATATGGTTCTTTACGTCTTTAAAAACCGATAATCTTTTCTTAAATAATTGCCCTTTTTTAATAAATTTTTAATTATATATATCTTATTTAATATGAGAATCCAATAATTCAACCTTTCCATACTCATCAATATTAATCGCGCAAATTGGCGTTTTAGAATTATTAATGGTTAACCAATTAACACCATCAAAATTTTCTATAAAATAAGGAATGGGTTCAATATTTCCAGTATAATTCTCTAAACCTTTGTATATAGAATGATCTACTACATTAAATTTCCCATTTGCAAAATCTTCTATAGTTTTAGCAATAGCAATATTAGAAGATAGATGACCTTCTCTATCAGTAGACGAAGTTAACACATAATAATCATTTACTTTTTTTATACAAGTGACACCTCCAATAGAATCAGGTATAGAAACTGTTTTTTGAACATTAAAATGCTTATCCATAATCAATATTTCACTAGATTTATCTAAATTATGAATAGGCATAAGAATAGAATCATTTTCAATCGTAAAACTTCTAACATAAGATTGATTATCATTCACATAATGGTTACCATTACTAGTGTTAATTTCCTTTCCAACTAACACTTCACCACTTGTACTTATAAACTGACCCTCTTGAATTTTAAATTCATAAGTTCGAGTAACGTCTCCAAATTCTGATCCAATCGCATAGTAAGTAGCCGTTTCTTTATCATAAGTAACATAATGAAATCTTGTTTTTAGACCATTGTCATCAAAAGAACCGCTATAAATAAAATTTCCATTATCATAGACATAAGAAAGCATTTTTTTATTATCTGTATCTGTTATAACTAAATTTTTGCCATCAAAAGCTACAGAATGGGCTAAATTAAAACTTTCCCCATTAGGAGCCTCAATTAAATTCCAATGAACCATATCTTTTGAAAAAAGAATCATATTACTAAAAGTATTAACAATAAAGTACAAATCATCGTATTTTACTATTTGCGTAGGTGAATTTAAACCCAGTGAATATTGAGAAATTCCATTTAAAGTAAACAAACACCCCTTAAATAAATCTAAAAAAGATTCTTCAACAGAAGGAAGTGTAAATACCTCCGTTTCTTTTTGTTCATAAAAGGGAGTATCTGTATAATTCTTTATAGAAGAACTTAAATTAAGATTAGAAACCGAGGGCTCTTTCCAAGTTCCATTTTTAATAGTCGTTCCATAATTAGAGGAATTAGTAATTTTAATAGGTTTAATACTAGACACGTAAGTTCTCTCCTTTTTAATAAATAGTATCAAATAAAAAATAATAAGTCTATACAAAAAAATAAAAAGATACTATCATCAAAATTATAGTATAACAAACATAGAGAGAGGTAAAAAATTATTAAAGTAAGAGCTGAACTTTGAACGAAAGAAGGAAAATCTATAAATTAATTATGCAATCGAAAACCTTTATTAATACCTTTGAAGACTATTTAGTCTATTCTTCTAAGAGACATAAAAAAACAAGGTTATGAACCTCACATAAGAAATTTTAAAAATCACATATTACCATATTTTAAAGATGTACAAGATATAAGTAAGATGAAAATAGATTGGCAAAATAATATAATAGACAAAAACTTTGCTAATAAATTTAATAGCAACTTATAATATACTTTTAGCTCTTTTATAAAATATTGCATCTTATATGATTATATTTCAGAAAATATTGTACTAAACGCGGGAAATTTCACAAAAAAAATTGAACGTAAAGACCATGAAGTCAATACTTTATTTGAATTTAGAAAAAATTTAGATAATTATATCTACAAGCAATTTTTTAATTTTATATTCTTTTATGGTACTAGACCAAGTGAAACACTGGCTCTAAGATTTTGTGATTTTAAAAAAAATACAGTTTTCATAAACCATACACTTCACAGACGAGGAAAAAAAGAACTAGATACACCAAAAAATCAATCCTCTTTAAGAGACTTAGAAATAAGCTATTTAATGCGATTTAGAATTTGGAAATTAAAAAAGATTTACTTAAAACAATATGGAACATTTAAAGATGAGTATTTCCTATTTGGTGGCGAAAAACCTTTATCAACATCAACACTAGACAGACATAAGAAAAAAGCGTGTGAAAAGGCACATATTCATGAAATTACCCAACATGAATTTAGGCATAGTTATGCAACTCGTATGATACATAAAGGAGTTTCAATTGATTACGTTTCTCGTTCTATGGGACACAGTAAAGTCTCGATGACTTGTGACGTTTATTTACACCAAGAAAAAAGAATACGAAAACGCATTCCTTTTATAAAAAAGTTTTTTTAAGACCCTAGCAAGATTTTAAAAAACTCTATATTAAAACATATCACTATGTCTTAATCAAAATTAATGGGGCGAAATATGGGGATCGAACCCATGCATACCGGAGCCACAATCCGGCGTGTTAACCACTTCACCAATTCCGCCATAGATAATATTAGAATAACAAAAGATAACGTAAAATGCAAGTTAAATTTGCTTTAAAGCCTTTTATCAAATAAAAAATTCATCTATAATAAAATTAGGTAAGGTGTTTTTTATGTTAACATTAAATATTTTTAAAACTTTTTATGAAGAACTGATTGATTTTTTTAAAGATATAAAAGATTTATTTACAGATATTCTATCTAATATTCATTTCTTTTTAAACAAATTCATTCCAGATGAAATTATATTAGGTCTTTTAATTTGCCTAGCTGCATTTATTGCTATTATAATTTTTAGATACGTTATTAATAAAAGATAATAAGGATTTCCAAATTGGAAACCCTTATTTTTTATAAATCTTTTAAAACATAATCATTTAAATCTTTAGCGCGATAGCGAAGCTCTGGCATTTCACTTGTTGAAATAAAACCACTTTTAGCATTTAAAACATCTGGAATACGATTAACAATATCTGCACAAGTCAATTCTACGGTCCTTGGTTTATTAATGACCATAGTTGTTTCTGGTTCTCCTTCTATTGTCCAGACATTAGCATCAAATTCGTTTTTATTATAAACTTTTCCAATACATTCAGCTTCTATAATAATGCCTTCTACAGTTGTAGCCGTTACAACAGCACTCATTCCGGTTGCATCTCCCGCTTTAATTGTCATATCTAAAGTACTCGAATAAATATCTTCATTATGAGTCATAGGAATACATTTTTGATTAATATTTTTAATTCTTAAATTCAATTTATCACTTAACCAGCCTACAACATTCCACATATAACTAGGTAAAAATTCACGCTCATTAATTAAGCGCTCCCTTTCTTCTTTACTTATATCATCATGACTAGCAATCTCTCTTTCAAACTCTTCTAAAGAAAATCCAGCACCATGAGCTTTTGCAAGAGCAATGCCATAATCTTCAACATTATAAGAACTACTTCCTTTAATCTTCGTAATTGTATGTGTTGATGAAGCAAGATTACTTACTAAATTCCCCCAAAAAATATCTTGGTAACCACATCCAGTAATTGTAATTCCTCCTGCCTTAGCTAAACTATCCAATTCTTGAAATAATTTAGGATTCGAATTACTTGCGAAAAAAGCTTCTTCACAAGTTGTAATCGCATTAACATGAGTATTGCAACAAATTCTTAATATATTTTCTAAATCTCCAAGTAAACTCATGGTTGTAATAATAGCAATATCAGGTTTAATCATTTTTAAGCGTTCTTCTAAACAATGAATATCTTCAACAATAATACCTTTTGGATTACTTTCAATAATAGAGCCAATATCTTTACCAATAATATCTTTATTACAATCAAAAGCAAGAACAACTTCTCCACCTTTTTCTAAAACATAACGCATCGTATATTTACTCATTTTTCCACAACCAATTTGTGCCACTTTAATTTTTCTTTTCATCTTTTTTTCCTCTCTTTATTCTATCTATTATTTTTTTGTAGCTCAGTATAATAAATAATCTCTTTATTTAAACTTTCTGCAAATTCAATCTCACTTTTAGTACTTTCTCCTATATAAGATCCCACATTAACAACCAATATGGTATCAGATAACTTAATTTTTTCTTTATGCATTTTATCTAGCATCTCTGCCTCTTCATACGTATAAGCATCTTTATCAGGATTGATGGGGTAAATCGGCGAAAGAACACAATTTCCCTGTAATTCCATTTTTTCTGCTATTTCCATCATTTCCTCTTTAAATTTCAAACTTCCACAAATAGTAATAATCTTCATAAAAACTACCCTCGATCCTCTAAATCAACCTTTTCTTCTCTAATTAAATCAGCAAAAACGACTTTAAATCTTTCAATTTCTTTAACCTTGGCATCTTCATATATATTTTTTGCATTACAAATCGCTTTATAAACATGTTTAATCCTTAGTTCTCTTTCGTTATCAAATAAGGCATAACTAAAAGCATTAGCAAGTATGGTTAAACAAATATCAGGATATCTTGCTGCAACTTCATAAACTCTTTTATACTCATCTGTCATCGATACAATAAAACTCATTATTTTTTCTTTAATAAAATCTGTATAATTAAGTCTTACCCCAATTTGATGTTCTAACTTTGGATAAGTCCCCATTAAAATTTTAACTGTAGTGGGTTGATCCGCTTCTAAAACATCTACTTTTTGAAATCTTCTAAGAAAAGCACGATCTCTTAAAATATATTGTTCATACTCTTCTGTAGTTGTAGCGCCAATCATTTTAATAGCTCCACGATCAAGACCTGATTTTAACATATTAGCAAAATCAATTCCCCCATTATTGGCGGTATTTTTATTGACCAAAACATGGGTTTCATCAATAAATAAAATCGTTTTATCTCTTGTTTCTAATTCTTTTACCAACAAATCAATCCGATTTTCAATATTTCCTTCACTAACGCTAGAACCTAATAAACTGGTAATATTAATTTTAATAAGTTCCCAATCCTTTAAAGCATCTGGAACCAATCCTTTTTGAATGCGATAAGCTAAACCTTCAACAATGGCGGTTTTACCTATCCCTGGCTTACCAACTAATAAAGCACTTTTTTCAGGTGTTAATAGAGTTAAAATGCATTGCTTAATTTCATCATCACGAGCAATGGCGGGATCCGTGATAAACTCTTTTTCTGTAAAATTCTCGCCATATCGTTTTAACATACTTACTTTTTCTTCGTTCATACAACCCTCCTACTCTTATTGTAACACAAAGAAATTCAGATACGCAAAAACTTCTAATAAATTTCTTGTAATTGACATAATTTATTGCCACAATACAAAAAAACGAAAGATTCAAAGAATATAAAAGAAATTATGAAATATACAACTAGCGAATTCAAAGCATTCATTTATAGTCAATTTAAAAATAATTGATGAAGAAAACTTCACATTAAAGCGAAAGTTAAACGCTCCAATCGCCAACCTAATAGCAAAAAAAGTCATCTTTTATTCATAATAGCAATGATTACCTCGACAATACTCTCTATAATGACGATTATGACCAAAATAGAAATAATCTTCATTACATTCATAATCATTAAAATAATCTTCATATTTTTTTTCATTTTCAAGCAATTGCTCTTTCGTTTTACTACTCATGTACAATTTAATGTCCACTTGATCAAAAGAACGAGCTACAAACATTTTATTTTTTAAATTCTCAATAATTTCATCAAAAAATTCCTTGGAATAACGAACACCTTTAATATAATATCTCATTCGTAAAACATCAAAACTATCATTTTTATCGATACTTGGATTCGTTTGAATAGTTAAATAACGATCATTATAACTATAAACGACTTTAATCTCATCATCTAAAGAATCATCAATTATAATGTCTTGTGTATCATAAATATAAGAGCTTAATACCAATTGATCATTCATTTTAAAACGGTACTCTTCTGTTTTAATGTTCTCTTTATCTTCACTATAGATAATTGTTGTATTAGCCACTTCAAGCGTACATACTCCAGCTCCTATACCCAAAGCAATAAAACTAATTAAAGATAAAATTAATAACACACCTACTCGATTTTTTCGATCAAAAATAAAATTAAATAGGAATAAAAACGCTAAGATACCTAAAGTAAATAAAGCAAATAATATTAGATAAATTCCAAAATAGAAGACCCCACGAATAAGTAAATAAATCGATAATCCTACAGCAACAGACATTCCAACGATATAGCAAGCAACACCTAACAAGACAAACAATAAAATAAATTTTAAAAACAAAAGGCAAACTTTAACTAAAGAATCCACGATTCCAAAACTTTTAACTTCTTGTTTTTTTTCTTTTAGTGTTCCCTTTTTAGAAACAATTTTTTTCTCTTCTTTCATTTCTTCAACTGACTCTTCTTTTTTATCCTTTTTATTTTGTATAACAAAATTTGTTGTCTCACCTAAATATCGGCTTTCAAATATTTTTACAAACAATAAAACAGCAAAAATAAGATACACAACATTTAAAATAAAGCTCCAAATACTAGCAAAAACATGATAGATTGGATTACTAAATACACTTAAAAAGCCTCTTCCTATACTTCCAATAATTTCAAAAGGTATGCGACAAATAGCAATAATAATAAAAATACAAACAATTTCTAATATAAATTTGATGATTTCATTAAAACTTTTATCAGCAAACATAGAGACGATTTGATCAAAAATATGGATAAAACTATCTATTAAATTATTTATACTTCCATGACTTTCTCCATCCGTTTTTATTTTATAAGCACTTAACAGTTCCTTAGCTAGTTCGTCAACTTCTCCCATTGACTTGACAGCTTCTTCTTCCGTAAAACCCTTTTTTATTTTTTCTTCAATATAACCATCATACTCATTGATAATGTCATCGATTTCACTACTTTCTAAAATTGACAACTTCTTACGTAAACGTTCTAAAAATTTTTCTTTACTCATTATTTACACTTCCTTTTATAAAATTATTTACACTCATTGCAAACTTTTCCCACTCTTTCTTTTGCTCTTTACATCTTTTTTTTCCTAAGGCGGTAATATGATAATACTTCCGTATTGGTCCTTCTTTCGATTCTTCTAAATACGTTTCAAAATAACCTTCGTTTGTCAATCTTTTCAAAATCGGATAAATCGTTCCTTCATTCACATCTACAACTTCACTTACTGCTTCAACAAGTTCATACCCATATTTATCTTTTTTTTCAACAATCAACAAAACGACTAATTCCAATACCCCCTTTTTAAATTGAGTATTAATAGCCATCACCTCGCAAAATAATAGTACATCAAGTACTTGGCATTGTCAAGTACTAAATAAAAACAAATATTTTTGGGTACAAGTTTCATTCTGGATTGATAATAAATTATATACAAAAATATTTTAAAATTGACATTAAATTTATTATCCAATAACACAAAAAAAGAAGAAAAAATTTCTTCTCTATTCAGTACGAAGTGCAATAACGGGATCTTTTTTACTAGCAATACGAGCTGGTATAGCTCCACCAATTAAAGTTAAAATTAAACTAACTACAATTAAAATAAGTGCATGAATTGGATTTAAAACAGCTACATTCTTTAAATCAGTTAAATTATAAAGTAATTGATTAACAGGTATTAATAAAAGCTCTGTAATAATAATTCCAAGTAAACCTGAAGACATACCAATAATAAACGTTTCAGCATTAAACACTCTTGAAATATCTTTTTTTCTTGCTCCTAAGCTTCTTAAAATTCCAATTTCTTTTGTTCTTTCTAAAACGGAAATATACATAATAATTCCAATCATAATTGAAGAGACAACTAAACTAATGGCACTAAAAGCAACTAAAACAATAGTAATCGCATCCATAATACTTCCAGACAAAGATGAGATCATATCCGCTTGATCTGTATAGACAATTTGATCTTCTACGGTTTTTCCTTCATTATATTGGTCCAACTTTTTAAGTAACTCTTCTTTAGAATTAAAATCTTTAGGGAAAACTTGAATCATATAAGGAACAGCTTCATCTCCTAAATAAGCTAACATTTGTTTCTTGGTTTCTTTGCCTTCTTCACTTGTCACATCAAAAACTTCGCCATTTAAAACATTGTAATCATGATTTTTTTGAAAACCTACAATTTTTGACTGTTTATTCTTTTCTATTGCATAATCAAGTAAAGCTTCTGTACAAGTAAGAGCTGAACTTTGAACGAAAGAAGGAAAATCTTCTTTTAATCTAATAATTCCTACAACTTTTAAAGTTAAAGTTTCTTTACTTTCATAAGCTTTTTCTAAATCTTGATTAATAGTAAAATAATTACCTACTTTCGAATAATAATCATCATTAAAAACAAGTTTAATTTCTTTATTCAAAATTGAATCAAAATCTATAGTTTCTTTTTCTTTATCTAAACCTAAAGCTTCTATAATGCTTTCAGTAACATGATTTTTACTATCCACGATTAATAAAAGTTCATTTTTTTCTTTAGCATCATGACCAGCCAAAATATCATATTTTTCCTCTATAACACTTTTTTGATCTTTACTTAATGTTTTAGGAACGGTTCCCATCCTATTTCCTAAATTTAACATTTTTACTTTACCATCAATTTTATTCATTAAGTTCAAATTCGTATAACGCATATAAGAAATGCCACTTACTATAGAACTATCTAATCCTTCTAAATACTTAATAAAATCATCGGTAAGATTATTTTTATGCGTAATTTGTTCTTCCATACTCTTTTCAGGAATAATATAATTAAATTTTGGATAATCCTCGTCTGTGGTTTTAACACTATTTTGCATTTCTTCCATTTGTTCTTCATCCAAATTCATACTTTGTTCACTAATAATGATAGGTAAAGAAGATAATGTATTTCTTTCAAAAATATCGATTTGTTTATCAAAACCATTCGATAAGCTTAAAATCGTTGCAATGCCTATAATTCCAATACTACTTGCAAAAGCAGTAAGTAAAGTTCTTCCTTTTTTTGTTTTAATATTATTTAAACTAAGTTTTAATGCTGATAAAAAAGACATCGATGTTTTTTTAATCTTGGTTTTATCTTTTATTTCTTCATCCTTTTGAATCGGATTAGAGTCACTAATGAGCTCGCCGTCTTTCATTTCAATAATACGAGTGGCATAAGAATTAGCAAGTTCGGGATTATGCGTAACCATAATCACTAATTTATCTTTCGCAATTTCCTTAATAAGTTCCATAATTTGAACACTGGTTTTTGTATCAAGTGCTCCTGTTGGTTCGTCAGCCAAAATAAGTTCTGGGTCATTGGCTAAAGCTCTCGCAATAGCAACTCTTTGCATTTGCCCACCTGATAACTGATTTGGTTTCTTATGGATGTGATCTTTTAAGCCTACTTTCTTTAAAACCTCAATCGCTTTTTTTCTTCTTTTTTTTGCATTGACCCCACTTAAAGTCATACACATTTCTACATTAGAAAGTATACTAATATGACTAATTAAATTATAACTTTGAAAAATAAAACCAATACAATTATTACGATACGCATCCCAATTTTGATCTTTAAATTTTTTAGTTGAACAATCGTTAATAATTAAATCGCCACTATCATAGCGATCAAGCCCACCAATAATATTTAAAAGTGTTGTTTTTCCACTTCCACTTGGCCCTAGAATCGCCACAAACTCATTCTTACGAAACTTTAAATCAATCCCTTTTAAAGCTTCTTGTTTAAAATCACCTGTAACATAACTCTTTTTAATTTTATTTAATTCTAACATTTTCTCTCCATTCTAAGCACAATTTTATGCCAGTCTCAAATAATATATACCTTTTAAATTCAAAAGTAAAGAAAATTTTTAAATGCAGTAAGCTCCATGATTAACTTATGATAATGTGTTAAAAGTTAACTTTTGAAAATGTTTACCTTATCAAAGACATCTCTGAAAATCTACAACACTTTAACTAAATCAATTCGTTAATTACTTTTTTCATTCTTTTATAAAAAAGAAATAAAAAAATTTGTCCGATTTGAGAGCAAAAAAAAACGGATAATATTTTCCCGTTTATGTTTATTATTTCATAAAAACAAACATTGCTAATAATTAATTAATCAAAATTGAAGTTTAATTAATTTTATATGGATTATTTTGACTTCCATCTCCTGATAATAATTGGATTTCAGCTTTTAGAGTAACGATGGGGCGAAGGAACGAATCATTATCATTCTCATACGGGTCATAGTTTATATAGCCTAACAGAACGGTGCCAGCAACACTACCACTACCACCTGTGTACACTCTCCTAATACAAAAAACCCAATCATCACGACTATTATAGACAAAGTTACGACTAGCTAAATAATAATCATCTGCTAAAGTGGTTGCGTTTACTACATATGCTTTTAATGTACCACAAGCGGCTTTTACTAAATCTGTATCCGTTTCATAGAGTAGATCTCCTCCACCTTGGGCTTCTCTAGTACTTCCTTTTAAACTATTTCTAGCTGTTGTACTTTCTGTCCATGGAGCACTGGTTTTATTTAAGGTTTCATTAGTAATATTCTCGGTTTGTCCATTGTACCCCATATATCTTGAGCCACTCGTTATTCCATTTGTTTCATATTGACTGGCTATCGTATTTAATGTTCCTATATAATTTTTATACCCTTCTTTTCCTTTAAAATAAATGCTAGTACTTGATGTATACTCACTTACTAATTCAATACTTCCGTCACTATTTTTTCTGATTACTCTCCATAAGTTAAGTTCACTTGGATTAATCGTTTGATTCGAAGTATAACCTGTTAAATCACTTGTAATTTCATAATTTGTTTTTTCAGGAGTATAACTTACAAATTCTCCAACATTAACTTTTTCATATAGATTAGTCACTTGTTTAGTTACAAAATCTATAGTACAATTTATTTTTTTATTACCGTTTGAATTTATATTTTCTAATCCCCACGTCTCATTATTCCAACTTGCTGTAGCTCCTTTAGAGCAATTCACAATTTTCCCTATAAGACCATTATCTTTAGATGGAAAGCGCTCTCCTTTAATGCCATCTATTGTAAAAGCAAGTTGTAAATCTTCTTCATTAAATTCTAGTGCCTTCCCTTCTAATATGTTTGCGTTTTCTGTTTCATTATAAAAAAATGACATTCTAAATAGTGCAAATAGACCGAAAATAAACATAATTCCTAAAGCCGAAACAATAATTTTTTTATTTTTATTGTTATTTATAAATTTTTCAAACATATTCTTTTATCCTTTCTATCATTTATAATTAAATTATTATTAATTTAATTATACTTTTAAATATCTCATTTGACAATAAATATATTTTACTTTTAATAATTTAACACAGTAAAAAAGAAAAGAATGTCAAATAAAAAAGAATTAATTAAAACACAAAGACGACATATCAGTAAACATCAAAATCATTAAAAATAAATAATCCATGGTTTAGGATTAACGTCTCTTCAAAAATAACAATATAAACCCACAATAAATTTCTTTATCTAGTTATTCGCCAAGAAAGAAAAAAAACAAAAACATATAATATCAAAGGTGACATTATATGTTTTTATTATTAAATGCTTTTATTGCAAGTCTAGATGGTTTCATTATTGGTTCCATCTTAAGATTTTCAAATATAAAACTTTCTAAAACCAACTTCTTAGCTATCTTTTTAGGCAATGCAATCATCTATACAATAGCCTTATTTATTTATTTGAAATTTAATATGACTTTTATGACAAAAACCATTTCAACGCTTCTCTATCTTTTCTTAGCCTTCCATTCCTTAAAAGAAGAGGAAACCACTTATAAAGGTAAACTAACCATAAAAGATTACTTTCTTCTAACTTTATCTCATTCTTTAGATGGAACACTTGTCTCTTTAAATTTTGCCTACTCTTATAATAGATATTACATTGTTTTTATTTTTAGTACTTTTGCCGTACTTTTACTTTTACTAGGCTACTCTTTTTTTAAAAAAATAAAAGACTCTAACAAAAACAAATACATTTCTTTTTCGCTCTTTTTATTATTAGCCATTATAAATTATTTTCTTTGAGATAAATAAAATAATCTTCTAAAACACGTTGCAAATCCGTTTCAGTTTTCGTTTGACAAACCAGTTGTTTAATTTCTTTATTTTTAGGCATTCCCTTTAAATAATATAAAAGATTCGTCCTAATTTCTAATAAAGCAACCTGTTCGTTTTTATCATTCTTAAGCATTTCAAAATGCTTTTTCATCATGTCTACCTTTTCTAAAGAAGAAATAGTAGAATAATGCCCACTTTCCAAATAATCAAGACAAGCTTTAACGAGCCACGGGTTCCCTAAAAGACCTCTTCCAATCATTACGGCGTCACACCCTGTTTCAAAAAGCATTTTTTGAGCCAATTCTGGACTAGTAACATCGCCATTTCCAATAACGGGAATAGATACGCTTTTTTTGACTTCACGAATCACCTTCCAATCCGCATGCCCTGAGTATCCTTGGCTTCTCGTACGAGCATGAACACAAATCGCTTTCGCTCCCGCTTCTTCAATCACTTTAGCAATTTGAACAGCATTAATATTATTTTCATCCCAACCACTTCTAATCTTTACCGTCACAGGAATCTTTACATGTTGAACCACTTCTGAAACAATTTCTTTTACTTTTAAAGGATCCTTTAAAAGGGCACTCCCCGCTTGATTTTTTAAAGCAACTTTAGGAACAGGACACCCCATATTAATATCAATAATGTCTGGCTTCATCACTTTTTCAACATACAAAGCGGCTTGAACAAAACTCGTTTTATCGCTTCCAAATATTTGTTGTGCAATCGGGCGTTCCATTTCATCCATTTTAAGCATATCAATGGTTTTTTGCGATTGATAAACCAAGGCCTTATCACTAACCATCTCCGCATAAATTAATCCAACACCCATCTCTTTTACAATTTTTCTAAAACTGGTATTCGAAAAACCAGCCATGGGAGCCATAACAATTTGATTTTTAATCGTTACATTTCCAATTTTCCATTCCATCTTTATCATCCTCTATAAACAGGTCAACCTCATCTCCTGATTTTAATAAAAAAGCATTAGCCTCATCCCAATCAACATGCAATTCAAAAAAACCATTATCACTAATTTTAATTGATGCATCCATCCTACCAGATTTAACATTTTCAATTTTTATACCCACTTTTTGATGATTTTTTACCCCCAAAGCTAGAGCTTTTTCCAAATTCATATGGACATGAGGCCTAGAAATAATACAAGCGTTTTCTAAAGTAATCGCTCCTTTAGGTCCAAAAAGTGTAATGGCCTCACTTTCTTCTAACGCACCACTATCTCGAACAGGTGGTTCTATTCCCAAAACATACGCATCACTTCTAGCCACTTCCACTTGATTATACGTTCGAAAAGGACCAACAATTCGAGCTTCTAATAAAGCATCTTTCTTTCCTTTAATTTTAACAATTTGATGACTGGCAAACTCTCCAATCTGATTTAAATCCTGTTTTTTAGTTAACTCACAATCAAACAATTGATTAAAAACTTTTTCAGTTAAATGAACATGACGGTTGCTAATGCCCACTTTAATTTTCATTTTCATTCTCCTTTATAATCCCACAAACTTAATTTTCCTTTTACCTTTATAGGTTCTATTTTTTTGATATTCTCAAGTTTAAAAGCATAACCTTCCCACTCTTTATGCTTAATCATACTACTATAAACATATGCATTTTCTGATTCTAATTGCTTTCTAAAATCATCATCAACCAAAATACAATCCATCAAAGAACATTTTGCTATAATGCATCCTTTTGGATAATCTAAATTTAAATCTTTATATTTGTCCATCGCCTTTTTATCTATACCTAACCCCGCATGAATAAATAATTCTCCTCGATATTTCGTTTTCCAAGTTCGAAACTCATACAGTTTAATGCCTTCAGCAATTAACGTAGCAAAGGGTTGTTTAATCGTAATTACTTTCATCTTTCCTCCACTTAAATAGTATTATAACATAAAATTTGATACATAATAAATTTAGGAGGAACAGAAATGAAAAATAAAAATTGTGGGGATTGTAAAGATTCCAAACAAGGAAAAGCCTTTATTGATTCTGAAACAGGATTACTTTGTGTCGAAATACTTGAAAAATATGAAAAACCAAAAGGTAAAAAAACCTTAGTGCCTTTTATTTGTACAACTTGTGGGACTGTGAATTGGAAATGTATTGATCCAGACGAAAAAGAATGTTAAAATAAAATAGACTTTTTACTTACATTCTAAATCTTTTAAACAAACTCGAAATATTTTCGGTTTTTTTTTTGGCAATAAGGCGGTATAAAATGAGCAAACAAAAATTAAGTCCATCTAATTATAAAAATCTTCAAACTGAACTCTCAAAATGGTATAAAAAAAAAACCAAGTAATAGAAGAACTTAGGCTTGCCTATGAATTTGGTGATTTAAGAGAAAATTCGGAATTTGATTCAGCCAAAATGGCCGAACATTTATGTAACGAGCAAATTAAAAAATTAGAACACTTATTAAACACTGGGATAATTATTGAAAATCAAAAAAAAAATACAATAGACATAGGTTCTATTGTAACCATAGAATATTTAGATGATTTATCAAAGGAAACTTTTGAAATAGTAACAGCTTTAGAAGTTTCAATTATCAAAAATAAAATTTCATCTTCTTCTCCTATGGGAAAAGCATTAATTGGAAAGAAAAAAGGAGAAATTCTTACTATCGATTCTCCAACTGGGCTTTATAAAATAAAAATCATCGATATTAATTAGCTCTAACATTCAAAGAATTCGATGAATACTTTTTAATTTCTGACTGTCATCATAACAAACTTCAATCAAATCTAGATCATGAAAAAAACCATCAAACAACACTTCATCATCACTTGCTAACACCAAACGGTCCTCAGCATTATAATCTTTAGGACACCAACTTAGACAAAGACTCATTAATGCAATATTATGCGTAAAAACTAGAATTGATTTTTCTTGTCTTTCTAATAGCATTTTTAAAAAAGAGGTCATTCGTTTATGAACATCTTTTATGGATTCTCCATGATTTAATTTATAGTTAAAATCGTGTTCTTGCATCCCTTTTAAAAAACGATATTCATTACTTCCTAAATCTCCTACTATTCTTTCATTTAAACGTTCATCAACAAAAACTTTTAAATTCTTATCCTCAGCAATATACTTACTTGTCATTAGGGCACTGGTATAACTCGATGAGTAAATCCGTTCTATGGATTCTAAGTCTTTCATTTTTAAAAGCTTCAAAGCACTTAAATCTCCTCGTTTACTTAACATTGTTTTTTCTCTAATTTCATAAAAAGAGATTTCTTGTGGATAAACAACATTTAATGAACTCATTAAATTATTACTAATAAAATAAATTCTTTTCATTTAAATGACCTTACCTAAAATACCATAAGAAAATAGAAGCATAATGATCCCCGCTAAAACAACCCCTAAAAGAGCTGCTAGTAAAGATTTCTTTTTATCCATATCAAGAAGAGCCGCAATTAAACAACCCATCCATGCCCCTGTTCCAGGCACTGGAATACCTACAAATAAAAACAATCCTAAATATTTTAAATTTTCAATTTTATCTTTTTTACTGTGCGCTTTTTCTTCACACCATTTGACCAAACGTCCAAAATGACGCCATTCTCTCATTTTTCTAAAAATAGGATTAATAAACCATAAAATAAAAGGAATGGGAAGAATATTTCCTATAAAACAAACAAAAAAACTTTGCCACATGGGAAGATCGAGCAAACTTGCGGCAATGAGTCCGCCTCGAAGCTCTAAAATTGGAAACAAAGAAATAATAAATATGACCAAATATTTTCCCATTAAACTTCCCGCAAGACCTGAAAAAAGCCCAACAACAAAGTTCGCTACTTTTTCTGTCATATAAAATCACCTCTATATACTTTATTATTTACTTAAGTCTATCATGTATAGATTAAGATGTAAACTGGATTAATTTATAAAAAAAGAATTCCATGTTGGAACTCTCTTCTTCTAACTCGCTGCTTTTGATAAATGAATACTCGTTGTTTCTAACTTTTCTCCTCGATAAAAAGAAACACTAATTGTATCACCAACATTATGCTTGTAAAGTTGATATTTCAAATACGCTAAACTTTTAATTTCGTTATCATTAACTTTAACAATAACATCTCCTGGTTTTAAACCAGCTGCTTCCGCTGGGCTTCCCTTTTCAACAGAATCCACATATACACCACTAGAAACAGGAGCAGTGTACCTTGTATCAGACAAATTATACATACCAACCCCTAAGTAGGGTCTTTCAATAGGCTTGCCACTTTCTAATTTTTGAGCATATTCCAAAGCATCTTCAATAGGGATGGCAAATCCCATACCTTCAATAGTAGCTGAACCTGAAATACTTCCTCCAAGTTTCATTGAAGCAATACCAATCACTTCGCCATTTGAATTAGAAACAGGTCCCCCACTATTCCCCGAATTGATTGCTGCATCAGTTTGAATAACACTCATGACCCAATCACTAACAGAACTATTAGTTAAACTGACCTCAACTAAACGATCCTTTCCTGAAACAATTCCCCTTGTAACCGTCCAAGAATAAGCACTACTATCAATTGGAGCACCAACCGCAAATACGGTATCCCCTATTCTTGAAGCCTTACTACTTCCTAAAGAGGCAACTTGTATCACATCCTCACTATTAATCATTAAAACCGCAATATCCGCATATTTATCACTACCAACGACTTTCGCTTCAACCCTTTTATCATTAGTAAAAACAACCTTAACCGTCTCCCCTTTTTCAATTACATGATGATTCGTTAACACATAAGCGTGATCATTTTCACTTTTATAAACAAATCCTGTACCTGTTGCATATAACGTATTTTTTTGATACGTTTCAATAGTGACAACTGCATCATAAATTTTTTCAACCGCATCAGCAATTCCCTGTTCATTAACTGTGACATCTTTAATCGTCTTTGTAACATTTTCTGTTACTGTATTCGGATAATACTTCACAAGAGCAAACATAGAAAGTGCCCCGACAAAAAAGACTACAACCAGTACAACTCCTCTTTTTAACAAAGTATCCATTCCATTATTTGTATTTTGCATATCAATTCATCCCTTCTATTTCTAAATAATTACTTGGAAAACCCATTCGATCCAAAACTTTGCCAATACTAATACTTTCTAATTTTCCATCTAATTTTTGAATTTCATAATCAATTTCTTTTAACATCATTTTAAAATCATCTTTTCTTAATAATTGTTTTAAAATAATAATTAAACAAAACAAATCATTTTTACCATAAATATATTCATTATTTAATTTTGGTATTTCTAAATGAGAATGAAAACTCGTATCATTTATTTTTCTCTGTACACGATGATCAAATAATATTTCCTCATGAGCACATAAATTTCTAAAATTAGATAAAATAGGTAAATACATTTCTAAATCATCTGAATCAACCTGAAAGATTTCCGCAATTTCCCTTTGATCATTCGGTTTCAATATAATAAACAATTCCCCAACAATCCCAAAAGAAAGCACCTTCACCGCTATCCATAAAGGAATATAGCCATAGTTATTTTGATAATGAGCAGTAGCAGTATGACTATCCGCATTCATTCTAATCTGACGTTTCATTTTATTAATTAAATCATTAACCTGTCTCTTCTTTTCAATGTCTCGATTAAAATTATTTGGATTTAAATAATCCGCTTCTTTAATCCCATATGTTCTAGACAAATGATACGAGATAATGCTTTTTAAATTATTTTCTAAAATCAACAAATTTTTAAACAAAATATTACGAATTTGTCGATCAAAATTAAACACACCATAAAATTCTCTAAAATTTGCTCCTAAAACAAAAGTTTTGTCTGTTGGAGATTTCATAAAAAGCATACGGTAGCCATTCAAAAAAAAATAATTTTCGCGAAGTAAAACTTCTTTTGCAAAAAATTCATCATCAATGATCATGCCTTTATCTTTTAAAATGGCTATTTGCTCATCTAATGTTTTGAAAATCTTATTCATCCTATCACCTAAATCAATTAAAATTATATCACAAGGATTAAAACCAGTATATAGTTTTTAAATGAGTTTTATGTTATAATAATGTGAAAGGAAAGTGAACTTTATGCCGTTAATCACCACACACACTTATTTTGCTGAAGACCTTCTCCCTTCTCTTCCTAAAACTTTATCCAGTAAACTTCAAGAAAAACAAAACGTATACACTTTATTTGCCCAAGGGTTTGATCCTTTTTTATTTTATGAATTTTTAAAAATCAAAAAACAAAATTTACAAAATTACTTTCATACGCAAGAAACCGATCGTTTTTTTATTAATTTTATCCATACCCTAAAAGAAACGAAAGAAATAAATAATCCTTACCTTTTAGGAGCCTTATATGGTCATCTGGCCCATTACGTTTTAGATAGTACGCTTCATCCCTATATTATTTACAAGACCGGAAACTATGAAAAAACACAAAAAGAAACAAAAAAATATAAAGGAGGACACACCAATTTAGAAATGCAACTAGATGCTTATCTTTACAAACAAAAAAATCAAAAAGAATACAAAGACTTTAAAATTCATCAACTTATTTCTAAAGAAAAATTTCCTTCAAACTTGATTGAGCTTTTAAATGCAACCTATGAAAAAACATTTAAAATTAAAAATTTAGGATTTGCTTACGAAAAAGGATGCAAAAAAATGTATTACGCCTATAAATTTTTAATTGAAGACTCTTGGGGACTAAAAAAAAGAATGTACTTCTTTTTAGATCTTTTATGTCCAAAAAGCTCAAATAAATATTCAACATTTAGTAATCACATCACTTATATAAATATAGACTACTTTAACTTAGAGCATAAAATTTGGTTCAATCCATGGTGTGATAATGAATCATCAACCGCTTCAATCTTTGACTTATATGAAGAAGCAAAAAAAAGAGCCATCTTGTTATTTATAGAAACCGATAAATACCTAAATAATAAACTCTCATTTACTGAGTACAAAGAAATACTTAGAGAAGACGATTACACAACAGGAAAATCATGGACTTTAAAAAAAGAACTCAAACATTTAGAATTTTAAGTCTTTAATCGATTCCGCAACGATTTTAGCAAATCTTTTTTGATAATCCTTTTTTTTAAGTAAATTTCTTTCATAACTATTAGACAAAAAACCACACTCAATCAAAACCCCTGGAACATTTAATTTACTATACATATAAGTAGAAGAGGGGATTTTTTTCACTTCTCTTTTTGTTTTTAAAGCCTGATTTAAATCAGTTTGTAACTTCAAAGCTATTTCTTTATTTTTTTCATCATTATTATTGTAAAAAATTTGTGGCCCATAATACCGACTATCTAATAAATAATTTAAATGAATTGAAAAATAATAATCCGCTCGACTTTCATTTATAAGTTTAATTCGATTGTCAAAGTCACTTTTTTTCCTTCGATACGCATTAGGTTGTGACAAATCATAATCACCTTGTCGAACCATAATCACTTTAGCTCCCATTTTTTTAAGTTCACTTTCTAATTCTTTTCCAATAGCCAAATTAATATCTTTTTCATAAATATCTTGATACATACTTCCTGGATCTAAACCCCCATGTCCGATATCTAAAATAATGGTTTTATTAAAAAGGGGCATAAAAGCAAAAACAAACTCATGAGACAAAAAGAAAACCATTAAAAAAAAAGTAAAAACAACATTTAAATAATATTTTTTCATAGTAAATAATATGTTTCAAAAATAAACTTATTTAAAATAAATGAAAAAATTTATAAATTGATACAACTTGAAATTTATTTTCCTTTATTCATGGGAATTTTTTAACTTATAAACTATTAGCAAGTATTATTTTAAACTTATTTCTATCCTTTTGCTTTATTTGATAAATAAAAAAAAGAAGGAAAGAACTATCAAAAAGCGTTCTTTCCTAAAAAGTGTGAGTTTGAGTTTATATGTTATTTAATTGTATAGAGTTATCGTTTTTGCATACTACATTTTTTAACTAACTGATCACTTCTCCCTTCATGAATTAATAGTACCAAACAAATATGAAAAATGTGTGAAGTTCAAGTGAAACTATTTAGACTTTACAATTTCAAAATAAAACGTTGCGCCTTTTCCTTTTTTACTACGTACACCATATTTAAACTTATGTTGCTCTAAAATATTTCTCACAATGGATAAACCTATGCCTGTTCCTACTACATTTCTTTTGTGATTCTTTTCATTTTTATAATATTTATCCCAAATATAAGGTAAATCACTTGTTTTTATCCCTTTTCCAGTATCCAAGATTTCGACTAAATAACTCTTTTCTCTATCTATAACCTTTATCACGACCTTTTTATCCTCACCAGTATAATTAATCGCATTATTAATTAAATTGTAAATAACTTGATTAATCTTATTCTTATCCGCTAGAACCAGAGCTTTCTCTGGCAAATCAAACACAAAATGATAATGCTCTGTTTTTTTAATAATATCATACCGTCTCAAAACATTTTCTATTTCAAGAACCAAATCATACTTCTCTAAATTTAAACCTTCGCTATTGGCTTGAAGCTTTGATAAATCAAGTAAATCATTTACCAAAACATTTAATCGATCCGCTTCATCGATAATCACATTTAAATCTTTTTCTCTTTTTTCTTTATCTTTATAAGAAATATCTCTGACCATTTCCGCATAGGCTTTAATCATCGTTAAAGGGGTCTTTAAATCATGGGAAACATTAGCCAGTAAATCATTTCTTAACTCATCTAACTTTTTCATATCTTTACACGTATTATTTAAAGTTCTAGAAAGTTCATCAATTTCTAGTGTTCCATTCTCATGAAAAACAATGTCATAATTTCCTTTTCCCATTTCTCGAGCTTTTTTAGTAATATTGGTAATTGGCTTTGTAATCCGTTTAGATAAAAAATAGGCAATAAAACAAGCAAACACCAACACAAAAAACATAATGTAAATTAATTGACTTTTTAATATCAAACTCGCTGAATCAATGTCTTCCAAAGTACTATAAACAAAAACATACCCATAATTAATATTAATACCATACAAATACGCTTTTGTCTTATTAAGTGGATTAACCAATCTTACGCCTTCTTTTTTTGTTCCCTTGCTCTTTAATGTATTTTTTAATTGTTTAATACTTGAGATATTCTTATCTAATCCACAACCGACCATCATGGTATTATAAGTCACCGTATTTCCTAAATTCGATTCATATTCAATACAAACACTATTTTGATAAGCTAAAGTAAGCAACACTTCATCCAAATCATTTAAATTACTTTCTTCTATCGTTTTAACAATAGCATTCATATTCTTAACTTGATAATGTTCATAACTTAACTGTAAAAAAATAATTTGAAACATCCACAAAAAAAGAATAATTCCTAAACTAAACAAAACAAGATAACCTAATGTTTTTAAAGTAAAACTCGTTTTCTTTTCTTGAATTTTTTTTAATTTACTCTTTATAGTCAAACTTATAACCTACCTTTCGAACCGTAGTTATAAAATCTCTATACTTTCCTAAACTGTTACGTAAGGTTTTAACATGCGTATCTACCGTTCGATCGTCTCCAAAAAAGTCATACCCCCAAATATTAGTAAGTAAATTTTCACGAGTTAATGCAATATTTTTATTTTCAATTAAATAAATAAGTAAATCGTATTCTTTAGGAGTCAAATTAAGTTTTTTTCCATCCACAAATACTTCGTGTGCTTCGACATCCACTTCTAATCCCTGAAACTTATAAGAGACTTGATTCTTTTGATTTCGTTTTGTCACCGCTTTAATTCTAGCAATTAATTCTCTAGGACTAAAAGGCTTGGTTACATAATCATCAACACCAATATCAAAACATGTCAACTTGTCATATTCTTCACTTCGAGCTGACAACATAATAAAAGGAACTTTACTAAATTTTCTTATTTCCTTTACAGCTTGATAACCATCCATTTTAGGCATCATAATGTCCATAATAACCACATCAAAATCCTCATTTTTAACAAGTTCTATCGCCTGATAACCATCAGAAGCTTCTTGATATTCCATCTTCTCTAACTTTAAATATTCAATAATAACCTCATTCTCCATAAACAGAATTAAGAATATCAGCACTATTACCTAAACTATCAAAAAAGCCATTTTGTTCTAAATAATCTATAGAATTAGAATAATCTTCTTCACAAATATTGTCACCTAAAATATTCATATAATAATTAAAGGAATCTAAATAATCTTTGGTAGCATTTGAATAATTATACTCTTGATGTTCCTCTACTTTATGTTCCTTATAACCATTTTGTTCTACTTCTTTAACCTCATCTAAAGTTTTATTATAATCATCAAATACACTTACGGAGCCCACAGCCCCATCACTGAATACTTCACGAGAACCATTTGAAAAAACACCTTCATCATAAACTATTCCACAATTATTTGTATTAGAAAATTCATAAGTTAAATTGTACTCAGTTATTCCACGATAAACATCATAATGACTTTCATTTTTTTTATGATTCTCTACTAAATACATAAATTTTACATATTCATTTTCTTCCCTATCTTTAAATTGAATTTTTACTATATCGTTTGTTTTCTTTTTACCTAAACTCGTTTCAATAATTATACTTTTTTCTTTTGGAATAAATAAATCAATTACATCTACACCACTTGACAAAACTTCTAAAACCACACCTGTTCCAGCTAAAGAAACGCCTAATGATTTCTTTTTTAAATTAATATTTATTTTCTCTTTCTTTTTTCCCATAATCTTTCCCCCTTATTTCTTATAATTATAGCACATTTACGTCAACATGTCAAATTATGTCAAAAAAAAGAATTTATCTTTATTTTTGTAAAATTCTTTTTTACTTACATAATTTATTTAATAAAATATTTATCTATTATTTATCCCTTAAAATAGCATTAAATTCTTTTTCTACCTGTTTAATAATTAAATTAAACACTTCCATTACCTCTTCTTCTAACAAAGTTCTTGTAGAATCTTTAAAAATCAATTTATAACCAATCGATTTTTTACCCACTTCAATATCTGGATACAAATCAAAAACTTCTACCGAATCAAGTATTCTTTTACCATTACTTTTTATAACTTTTTTTATGCTTTCACTCTCAATAGCTTGATCAACAATAAAGGCCACATCTTTTATTATTTCTGGATATTTACAAGCTTCTTTATATTTAATAGGTTTAATTTGAGCTTCATATAAAGATTTCAAAGACATCTCACAAACATAAATTTCTTCTTTTACAACACTAGGATGAACTTTACCTAGGATACCAATACGCTCTCGATCTAAATATATGCCTGCAGCAACTCCTGGATGAATGCTTTCAACCAATTCTTTTTTAAATTGATAACGATTTTTAAATCCTAAATAATCAAGTAAATTTTCAATTATTCCTTTAAGAACATAAAAATCACCTTTAACGCTAGTTCTTAGCCACTCATTTACTAAATAATTCCCTTTTATAAGTAAAGCGACTTTTGTTTCTTCCTGATAGTTTTTATCATAGGTTTTTGCAATCTCATACAAGAAAATATCTTTTACATTTCTTTTTTTATTATAATCATACACATTTAATAAAGAAGGTAATAAACTGGTACGAATAACAGACTTATCCACACTCATCGCATTGGGTAAAACTAAATTTTCTTTATCATCATAATGAAACAATTCGGCCATTAAAGGACTAGTCAACGTATACGTTTTACATTCATTTAAACCTAAACTTCTTAATCGTTTACTAATTTCTTTTCGTATTTTTACATCCCCAATATAGTCTCCTCGCTTCGTTTCTAATGAAGGAAGAGTAGAAACCAAATTTTGATACCCATAAAGTCTTCCTATTTCTTCAGCAATATCATTTACATTGGGATCAATATCCAGTCTTCTTCGAGGAATCGTTACAGTAAAAGTTTCTCCTTCTAACGTATAATCAAAATCAAGTTTTTTTAGTTCAACTTCCATCATTTGAGTATCAATCACAATACCCAATAATTGATTGACATCACTGGCTTTAAATTGAACAACTTTAGGAGTTTTATCAACAGCATCATAACAAACGACATCTTGAAGAATTGTCGCTCCCGCATATTTTTCTAACAAATGACAAGCTCTATCCATAGCCATATTGGTATACTCATAATTTAACCCTTTACCATAGCGTATAGAAGCTTCACTTTTTAAATTTAAATGACTCGCCGTATTTCTAATACTTACCGCATCAAAAATAGCACTTTCAATCAAAATGGTTTTCGTAGAATCATCGACATCGGTATTCAGTCCACCCATCACACCCGCAATGCAAACTGGTTTTTCGCCATCGGTAATCACAACATCACTAGACTTTAAAGTACGTTCGACCCCATCTAGCGTAACCATTTTTTCATCATTGTGAGCATTACGAACAACCACGTTGTTTCCTAACTTCTCTTTATCAAAAAAATGAAGCGGTTGCCCAAACTCTAGCATGACATAATTAGAGATATCAACAACATTATTAATTGAGCGCATCCCCACACTTTTAAGTCTTTTCTTAATAAAATCGGGAGAAGGACCAATTTGAATATTTGTAACCATTTTTGCTAAATAATAAGGACATTTCTCTGTGTCTATTTTTAAAGAAAAATAATTTTTTATTGAGTCATCACTCGTCGCATAATCTAAGTTTGGCAAAGTCACGGTTTTATTTAGAATACAAGCAATTTCATAAGCAAAACCAATATGATAATAACAATCATTATTACGATGTTTATGAATATCCAGTTCATAAAGGGTGGTATCATACCCTAAACTTTTTAGTGCATCACTACCCACAACTTCGCTATCGCTACATTCATGAATGCCTTTATTATAATTTTCTTCTGTTTTTTCTTCTAAACCAAGTTCAAATAAAGCACAAATCATTCCATTCGACTCTACCCCACGTATTTTACTTTGTTTTATTTGAAAATCTCCTGGTAAAATAGCGCCTGGTAAAGCAACAATGACTTTTAGTCCTTCTCGTACATTTGGGGCACCACAAACGATTTGTACAGTCTCATTTCCAATATTAACCTCACAAATATGCATATGATCACTATCTGGGTGCGCAACACAACGCACAATTTCTCCAATAACCAAATGTTCAATATGATTCGTTATAACCTTTTCTATATTAATACCCGCACTTGTAATCTTCTTAGCAAGTTCATTTAAATCTTCCTCTTTAATAGCAATATAATCACTTACCCATTCTAAATTAATCATTAGAATCCTCCTTTCTATCAAACCCTTCTACTTCTCTTAAATCCGTTTGATAAAATACTCTTAAATCTCCAATACCATACTTTAACATCGCAAGACGTTCAGCACCAAAACCAAAAGCAAAACCAGTCCAAAGGCTTGGATCATACCCACAATTTTTTAAAACATTAGGGTGAACAATTCCCGCTCCACATACCGTAATCCAACCCGTATTTTTGCATAAACTACAGCCACAACCTTTACATTTAAAACAACTAATATCAAGTTCAACAGAAGGCTCTGTAAATTGGTAATAACTAGGTCTTAATCTTATTTCGGTCTGACTTCCAAATAAATGTTTGGCCAAGATTTCAAATGTCCCTTTTAAATCACTTAAACTTACCTTTTTGTCAACAAGCAACCCTTCTATTTGCACGAACTGATGGGAATGCGTTGCATCATCATCATCTCTTCGATACGTCTTTCCCGGACAAATCATTCGAACAGGTTCTTTCCCCCCTTTACTTAACATCGTTCTTATTTGAACTGGTGAAGTTTGACTACGTAATAAAATTTCATCGCCACTTAAATAAAACGTATCTTGCGCATCTCTTGCCGGATGTCCTTTTGGAATATTTAACATTTCAAAATTGTATTTATCTTCTTCAATTTCTGGCCCATCCACTACATCATACCCCATAGACATAAAGACATCTTCTATATCTTCAATGATTTTTTCCAGTATATGAGGTGCTCCACTTTTAATTTTGGTTCCAGGTAATGTCACATCAATACTTTCATTCTTCAATTTTTCGTTTAAAGCAAGTTCTTCATAACTTTTTATTTTTTCCTCAATTACAGAACTCACTTCTGTTTTTAACTCATTCAAAAGTTTTCCAAAATCCTTTTTTTCTTCATTTGGTAATTCTTTTAAATAAGTAGTGAGTTCACTTATAGCCCCTTTTTTACCTAAATAATTCACTTTAAGTTCATTTACATCATTTAGATTTTTCACACCACTTATTTTCTCTTGAAATTCTTTTCTTATTTCATTTATTTTATCTTTCATATTTTTCCTCTTTCATCTTATTCATATCTTTTTAACAAAACTTGACGCTTTTTTATTAACAGAAGCACAAACAAAACTATTTCCTCTATATTTTATTTTAACAAACTTCCTCCATTAACATTAATATTCTCGCCATTAATATAACTTGCCTTCTCCGATAACAAAAATAACACCACATTCGCTATATCATTTACCTCTCCAATACGTCCCAAAGGATTATTATTCTTTTGTTCTTCAATTTCTTTTTCAGTCCACCCCATCATGGCAAGCGGCGTATTGGTAAGTCCTGGACTTACTGTATTCACTCTTATATTATATTTTGCAAACTCCAACGCACTAGCCTTTGTAAAATTAATAACTCCAGCTTCTGAGGCACAATAGGCACTCGCTTCAACACAAGGTTTTGTACCAAGACGAGAAGCAATATTTATAATACAAGGATATTCGCTTTTTTTAAGCAAAGGGACAGCAAATTTTGTAACAATTACTTTTCCAACTAAATTAACATTTAATATTTTTCTAAAACCATCGATGTTCAAATCCTCAATAAAACTATCGATATTCGTTCCAGCATTATTAATTACATAATCTAATTTTCCAAACTTTTCTTTTATTTTATTAAACATCTCTAATACTTCATATTCATTTGAAACATCCGCTTTTAAACATTTAAACCGTTCACTAATTTCTTTAAATTCTTTTTTAGCTTCATACATTAACTCTTCACTATGCCCATAATTTACAAATACAAAACACTCTTCTTTTAATAATTGCTTAACAATTTCCCTTCCAATACCACTTGTTCCTCCTGTCACTAAAGCAATCTTTTCTTTCATGTTGTCTCCTCCTCAATCCATTTTAAATACTCTTGTGTTCCCTCTAAAATATCATAAACACACAGTTGTAAAATTTCACTAGACTTAATATTGAGTAATTCTTTTTCAATCTTTTTATATAAACTTTTTTTCGTTTTCATCTCAATTTTAAATTCTTGATTATGAATCACTTTTTCACCCGCCAGAAAAAGACTGGTAGAAGGTAAAATGGTGGCAGTCGCAATCAATTTTTTTTCTAACAAAACCTTCATAATTTTTTTCGCTTCTTTTAAATCTTGAAATGTGGTCGTTACTAAACAAAATCGTTTTTTCATAAATCCTCCTAAATAAAAAACGCCCCTTACAAAAAGTAAGGGACGAGTTAAACCCGTGGTACCACCCAAATTCTAGAAAAATTTCTAGCACTTTATGTTATAACGCACTACCGATTAAGACTAAAGTAGAGAAATTCATTTTATAGTTTATCTTTAAGTACTTTCAGCTTTTAATACTTAATCTCTATTTAAGAACTCTATAAAACTACTTAAAATACTTTTAAATCGTCTTCTTAAAAAATATTCTATCACAAATAAAACTTTTTAACAAATTATTTTAACTTAGTAATAGAATCTAAATAATAAACTTGATCTACTTTCTTAAATTGATATTGATAACGATTGAGTTTTTTAGAATATTTACTAATATCCTCACGTGTCACATTACTCACTACCGCTTCATACAAATTATCAAAAGTATAAAAGCTTTTTTCACCTTCATTATAAATAGAAGCAATCGTATTAATGTATAAAACATCGCCTTCTTCACTCATTGCTTCGATTTCTTCCACAATTACATTTTTAGAAACACTACATTTTTCATTCTCAGCAACAAAACGATCTTTTTCTTGATTATAAACAAAATTCAAACAATCATAAGTAAAATTAACATTTTGATAAAAATTCATGGTTCCAAAAACTTCTTCATAAGCTTTTCTTAATACTTCTCCTTCAATCGTTACATTCATTGAATTCGTTTTAATCGATTTTTTATCTAAATGATTATAAGCTATATTTAATAAATAAGAAGTTTTAATATCACTTAATTGATGATCGCTACTATATAAATAATACGCTGATACTTGATCAGAATTCATCGTAACTTTAATTTCATCCATCAAATATCCATAATGTTCTATGTACCAAGCTTTATCTTTTACAATAGGTGTAGGATCTTGTGCATCGGGTGGATTAACAACACTATTATCGATAACACAGGTTCCATTTTTTTCACATTCTGATTTCATAAAATCAAAATACTTAACATCATACAAACAATAACCAAAATATAAAGCGATTCCAAAGAAAACAAGAATTAAAACGTCTCTTTTAAATATAGCCATATTTTTTCCTTTAATAATTCTTTTTTCTTCTTGCTTCATTAAATTAGCCACTTCTACTTGAATGTCATTACTCATTTCCTCTTTTAATTCATCTTTAAACTTACTTGTTTTACTAATCAAAGTAGCTTCAATTTCCTTATTTAGCTCACTTAAAACCTTTTCTTTTATAGAATGAACCACTTCTTTTTTTATTTCATATTCTTCTTTTTTGGTTGTGTCCTCTTTCTTAGCCATTTCACTATCCCCCACTTCCTACGCACTATTATAGCACTTTTTTCCTAGAAATAAAGCCCCATTCATTTTATTTACAAAAAAAACGCTTTTAAAGCGTTTAGTTCATTTCAGCTGGTACTGCTGAAATAGATAATTTACCTTCAAATCGGCCATTCGTAAGTTCGATCTGATTACGACTTTCATCATTTTGAAGCCAAATTCTAAATATTAAATTTTGAGTTGTATCTTTATGTAATAAAATAGAATCAGAAGTCAATTTCAAATCTTTAGCGGTTGTAGAAACATTTGCCTCTTCTCCCTCAACAACAGATCCTTCACGCTCAGCAACACTAAAATCTCCTGTTGCTAGAACACAGTTCGCATCTGTACAGTCTTTATTGACAAGCTCCCATTTAAAATCCGAACTATATAAATTCTTAGATAAAGTAATTCCTCTTAAAAAAATATCATACTTTGCATTAATTGTCGAATTACTAGTACTAACCACATTAAAATCTAAACTTTTGGCTTTAGTGGCAACTTCATCTGGATTAATAAGACTTAAGCTTAAATCTTTAATCGCATTAGCGCCTTCCAAACTACTTGTAACTTCAAATTTACCACTACTAATAGTCGTCTGTGTAGGAGTTCCAGAAATCGAAGTGGTAAAATAAGCATAAGAACCACTAATCCCTATAACGATTAATGAAACAACTAAAACAAAAACTCTTCCTATATTTTTTGAACTATTAATCTTCTTTTCTGTTTCCATAGATTAACCACCTATTCTTATAATCATTTTATCATTCTTATTTTAATTTGACAATCTCTTTTTTATCCTATAAAACACTTAAGTTGACAACAAACAACTTATTTTCTTCTTTTATAATGGTTACCTCAACATTCTTATCATAGCCTAAATCCTTCTCATATTGTATTTGAGCTTTAACTTTAAAACCACTCAGCTCTATATTCTCTTTCTTATATTTTGTATTCTCTATTTTCTCTATATTGACACTTTTCACGATAGGTAACTCTTGTTTTCTTTCATGATTTGAATTATCCAAAACCAATTTATACATCGTATCTAACAATTTATTTTTAAATTTTTCTCTTTCTGTCTCATAAATGAAATCTAACGCCCCAACATCATACTTACTTATTTTATTATCAATAGTATATAAATCTATTAAAAACAATTTGGCCAAAAAGCTAGCATACGCTTCATAATCAATTTCAGTATTATCTAAAACTTTTTTTAATTCCATAAAAGTTGTTTTATAAAGTTCTGTGTCTCGATCTTCTAACTGATAACCAAATGCTTCAATTTTATCAACCACTTCTACAGTATTTTTAGGTCCTTCAACAGGAGTTTCTTTCAAAAAAGTACACCCGACCATGACACTAACCACAATAACTAAAATTAAAATAATACTTATAATTATTATTTTTTTATTCTTATTTTTCATTTTTTCTCCTTTTTTATTGCAATCTTACCTCTTTTTTGTTATGATTAAAACATGCAGGTGTAGTACAATGGTTAGTATACGACCTTGCCAAGGTTGAGATGGCGGTTCGATCCCGCTCACTTGCTCCAAATGATTTTAACTTACGAAAGTAAGTTTTTTTTATTCTCTATATATAATTTAATTATACACTAATTTTGTAAAATATTATAGCTAATTTTAAAACATTATATTTTTTTCTAACACTAAATGGTTCTAGATATTAAAAAAAAGCATAAAATCTAGTAAAGTCAAATCCAAAAATTTGACAAATAGATGTAAATATGTTATAATTTAATTACGTGGTGCATTATTCTAGTCACATAAACAATATGAAGATAGGGCTAAAAATCTATCAATTGTGTGAAAGCACTTTATATATTCTGCTTTTTTCGCCCAGAGAAGGGTGGATATATAATTTCAGATTTAAGGAAAGTTATAATGGCATATAACCCACCTCCTTTTATCGAGGCAAATTATGTTAAAAAGCACATGTCGTGCGTGATAATGTGGGATAATTGATTCTATAATTTGAAAACATTACTTGCAAAAGCGAATAAGTATTGATAATTATGTGTTTGGGAAAACCTCTAGAGTGTCAACATCACAAGGATTAAGGTACGGACTAAGTGGCAATCGAGTAATTAAAATGGCGACATTTAATTATTTTCCTTAAAGAGAAATCACCCCAGGGTAACCGAAGGCGAGAAAATAGAGAAATTCAACTCGACCTAAGCCGTAAAATTAATTTGTGAGATACCACTTCTATTGTTTACAAAAAAGTTCTAAAGGACTTTTTTATTTGTATACACTTATTATTTTACAGTTAATAAAAAGGTTCGACTTAATATCGAACCTTCTTACTTTTTAATTTAATTTACTTTCCAAGGATTATCTTTTGAACCATTACCGCAAATTGATGTAATATCTGATTTCAAAATAACAATGGGACGAAGAAAATTAGATACCGTTAGATCACTATATTGACCATACAAGTAATCATAAATGGAAGCTGTTGTTAAGACACCATCAGAATTTACAGTTCTGACATAATAATAGTATTCCAAACCCCCTGGATTTTCAACTACAGAATATTCACGACTACCTATAAAATAGTCTGATGAACTCTGTAATCCATCACAAGCTTCTTCTACCAATTTGATATCTTTTTTATACAATTCGCCGTCTTCTTGTTCTTCATACCCCATATATCTTGCTCCACTTGTTATACCACTTGTCTCATAGCCTGAAGCTAAACGATTTAATTCTTTCACAAAGTTACCATAACCGATTTTTCCATAAAACGTAACGGCTTGACTAGAAGTATTCACTGAAACCAATTCAATCGTACCATCCTCATTCTTTTTAATAATTCGCCATAAATTTAATTCACTTGGATTTATAGGATCTTGAATAGAAATCTCCGTATGAGAACTGTCTATTTCAAAATTTGTTTGACTTGGTGTATAACTCACATAATCACCTATTTTTGCTTCTTTTATAGTTGAAGCGGTTTGAAATTCAACATTACAAATTACTTTAGCGTTTCCATTACTATTAACATTCACGATTCCCCATAATTCATTATTCCAGACAGCTGTAACACCTTTTTCACAAGTTACATTTTTTCCAACATAACCTGAATTTCTACTCGGAAAAACCGTTCCTTTTACACCATCAATTGTAAAAGCAAGTTGAATATCTCCCTTCTCAAAGTCAGGTATTCTACCCATAATAATATTAAAATTTCTCTTTTCTTCGTAAAAAGCAAAAGTTTTAAACAAAGTAATTGCTCCTATAGCAACCATGACTCCAATAATAGAACCAAGTATGACTTGCTTTTTTCTCTTATTTTTTCTAAAATTTTCTAATTCTTCTTTAACAACCATTATATAATTCCTCGTATAATCAATCTTATAGAAATTATTAATCTATTTGATTGATCCTTTC
>CAJTUR010000005.1 GCA_910579535.1 uncultured Bacilli bacterium | reverse complement strand
CTGGCCTAATAATTCGATTAATGTGCGTGGCATGAGTTATCTTCGCCCCATCGTTACCCTAAAAGCTGGAATTCAAGCGAGTAGTGGAGATGGAACAGAAAGTAATCCATGGAAAGTAAACTAAGAATAAGAAGGTGTTAAAAATGGAAATGATGAAAGAAAATAAGAAAAAGATAATTATTGGAGTAATTGTTATAATAATAGTTATTGCTGTAATTCTAATTATTGGTTTTTTATTAAAAGGTAAAGAAACAAAAAAGGATGAAGAAAGTAGATATAAGAGTAATACCAATTCCGAATTTATAAAAGACCAAAAAATTGGAGACTTTGAGTTTACAAATACTTCTTTAAATTACAAAGATGGAAATAGTGTATTAAGAGTCAGTGTAACGAATACATCTAGTCAAGAATTAAATTTACAAGAGTTTAAGATTCATGTTTATGATTCTGAACATAATGAGATTGTGACTTTAACTGGTTTTATAGGTGATAAATTACAAGCTGGTGAGACAAAATATATTGAGTCTTCTTATGCTGATGATTTAACAAATGCTGAATCGATTGAATATGAGATTGTTGAGTAAAGGAATTTTTGATTCCTTTTTATTTTTTAGCACTCATATATTGACAAGTGCTAAGCATACTATTATAATGGTATTAGCATTTATTTAAAAAGAGTGCTAAGTTCGAGGTGATCGTATGGGAGAAAGGCAAGAGAATATTTTAAAAGCTATTGTAGAAGCTTATATTAAAACTGCCAAACCAATTGGTTCTAAGTCTTTATGCAAACGCTTTAAATGTTCTAGTGCAACAATTCGTAATGAAATGGGTGAGTTGGAAAATTTAGGATTACTGGAAAAAAATCATATATCTTCTGGAAGGGTTCCTAGTGAAAAAGGTTATAAATATTATGTGCAACATTTGATGAAGCCGAAAGAATTAACTGGAGAAGATGTTTTAAAACTTCAAACGCTTTTTCATAATAAAGAATTGCAATTAAATGATTCTATTAATAAAACGGTAGAGATTATTAGTGAACTAACTAATTATACCAGTGTTATTTTAGGAAAAAGCTCAAGGGAAAATACTTTGCAAAAAGTCGAAATTATTCCGTTAGGAGAAAGTAATAAAATTATTGCTATGGTTTGTACGAATAAGGGGATTATGAAAAATAAACAATTTTTTGTAGAAGATCCAAAAGAAATTGAAGAAGTGGTTAAAACCAGTGAAATTATTAATAAAATGCTCGTGGGTACTCCTATTGATGAAGTGAGTGAGCGATTAGAGTTTGAAATTAAACCAATTATCAGTAAACAAATGAAACAATATGAAGCAGTGTATCATATTTTTGCGGATGCTTTTCATGATTTTTTAAATCAAAGTCAAAATGTTTATTTTGGTGGAAAAACAAAAATTTTTAATGAACCGGAATACAATGATGTAGCTAGTATAAAAAAATTGGCTAGTAAGTTTGAAGATCAAGATTTAATTAAAAGAATTGAAGAGTCTGAATCTTTAGAAGATGTAAAAATTTATATTGGTAATGAAACTGAATTTGATCCAAATGTTACGATTATAAAAAGCAAATACAAGCTTAATGGAGAAGAGGGAACTATTGCGATTATCGGACCAAAAAGAATGGAGTATGACCGAGTAGTAGGACTTTTGTCTTACTTACAAAAAGAACTGAATGGTGAGGAGGAAAGTAAGTGAATGAAGCGATAAAAGAAGAACAAGTAAAAATAAAAGAGGTTAAGAAGCCTAAGAAAAATAAATCAAATCAAGAAATAGAAAAATTGAAAGAAGAAAATAAAAATCTTCAAGAACGTGTTTTAAGATTAAATGCGGAGATTCAAAATATGAGTCGAAGGTATGAAGAAACGATTTCTCGACTTAGAAAATACGATGGGGAAGAGTTTGCTAAAGAAATTTTGCCAGTACTTGATAATTTTGAGCGAGCGATTAAATTAGATGATAATGATTTGACGGATGAACTTTCTAAATTCTTAAGTGGTTTTAAAATGATTTATACGAACTTTGTTACTCTATTAAATGCTAAGGAAATTAAAGAAATTGAATGTTTAGGTAAAGAATTGGATCCTAGTTGTATGGAAGCGGTTTTAACGAGTAAGGAAGAAGGCATTCCTAAAAATCAAGTTATGGAAGTTTTACAAAAGGGATATATGTATAAAGATAAATTGCTTCGTGCCGCAATGGTAAGGGTAAGCGAATAATATGGATAAGAATTATTATATTGATAAAGAAACTTATGAAATTTATGAAGAGGCCCCTTATACCTTTAATTGTGATAAAAAAATTGCCTATGCGGTTTCTGCTATGAATAAAAAAGGTTATAAAACAAAGGCGGCTTGTAGTGGGCATTATAAAGTAGAGTTTCAAGAAGAATTGAATGTTGATAAAAGCTTTTTGAGTGAATGTCAACAAAATCCTAGATGCATTATAAAAGAAGTTAGAGAAACGAATTTTGATGTATGGACAGAAATTGATTATACTATTTTGTATGTTTTGTTTAAGGAAAGATATGATTTTTTAGCCTTACCCGAAAATTTTACTTTGGATGCTTATAATGAAGTTTTTCCTAATACACGAATCCAAGCTTTTATTTCCTATTATGATGAGAAAGGAAAAAGAAAATCGAAAGAAGAAATTGAACTTGAAATAGATAAAAATTGTGAAAGATTAAATGAATGGGCAAAAATATTGCCATTAAATAAAGGAAGGATGATTTAAATGAGTAAAATAATAGGAATTGATTTAGGTACAACCAATTCATGTATGGCCTATTTAGAAGGAGGAAAACCTGTTGTTATTGCCAATAAAGAGGGAAATAGAACGACACCAAGTGTGGTAGCTTATAAACCAGATGGTGAAATATTAGTAGGTGATAATGCCAAAAGACAAGCTGTAACGAATAAGAATACCGTTTCTTCTGCTAAAAGAAAAATGGGAACGAATGAGAAATTTGATATTGATGGAAAAGAGTATACCCCTCAACAAATTAGTGCGAATGTTTTAGCTAAGTTAAAAGCTGATGCGGAGGCATTTTTAGGTGAGACTGTGACGAAAGCCGTTATAACGGTTCCGGCTTATTTTAATGATGCGGAACGTCAAGCAACTAAAGATGCTGGTAAAATTGCTGGTTTGGAAGTAGAACGTATTGTTAATGAACCTACTGCTGCAGCGCTTGCTTATGGTCTTGATAAACAAGATAAATTACAAACCATTTTAGTTTATGACTTAGGTGGAGGAACCTTTGATGTTTCAATATTAGAGTTAGGTGATGGTATTTTTGAAGTTAAAGCTACGAGCGGAAATAATCGTTTAGGTGGTGACGATTTTGATAATCGTGTGATTGATTATTTGGTAGAGGAATTTAAAAAAGAAAACGGTATTGATTTATCAAAAGATAAAATGGCAATGCAAAGACTTAAAGATGCTGCTGAAAAAGCGAAAAAGGATTTGTCTGGTATGAGTAGTACCCAAATTAGTTTACCTTTTATTAGTCAAAATGAATCTGGACCAGTACATTTAGAAATTAATTTAACTAAAGCTAAGTTTGAAGATTTATGTCGTGATTTATTTGATTCAACTTTAGAGCCTGTTCATAAAGCGCTTAAAGATGCAAAATTAGATAAAAATCAAATTGATCAAGTTATTTTAGTTGGTGGTTCTACACGTATTCCATATATTCAAGAACTTGTTAAGAAAGAACTTGGAAAAGAACCAAATAAAGGCGTTAACCCAGATGAAGTGGTAGCAATGGGTGCTGCGATTCAAGGTGGTGTGTTAACGGGTGAAGTTGAAGATTTAGTTTTACTTGATGTAACTCCATTATCTTTAGGAATTGAAACTTTAGGTGGTGTAATGACTGTCCTAATTCCAAGAAATACAACGATTCCAACAAGTAAAAGCCAAGTGTTCTCAACGGCTGCTGATAATCAACCCGCTGTAGATGTTCATGTTTTACAAGGTGAAAGACAAATGGCTAATGATAATAAAACTTTAGGTAATTTCCAACTTACCGATATTCCTCCAGCACCAAGAGGGGTACCACAAATTGAAGTGAAATTTGATATTGATGCTAATGGTATTGTTAATGTCACTGCTAAAGATTTAGGAACCAATAAAGAACAAAAAATTACGATTCAATCTTCTACAGGTCTAACCGATGAAGAAATTGATAAAATGGTTAAAGAAGCGGAAGCAAATAAAGAAGCCGATGAAAAAAGAAAAGAAGAAGTAGAAATAAGAAATAATGCGGATTCTTTAGTGTTCCAAACTGAGAAAGCTTTAAAAGATTTAGGTGATAAAGTCTCTGAAACAGAAAAGAAAGAAGCTGAAAGTAAAATGGAGGCATTAAAAGAAGCATTAAAAGGCTCAGATTTAGAAGAGATTAAGAAGAAAACAGAAGAGTTAGAAAAAAATGCGATGGATTTAGCTACTAAAGTTTATCAACAAAATACTGCAACTAGTGCTGAGGCTTCTAATGATGCTACCGATTCAACGAAGAACAGTGATGTTGAAGAAGCAAGTTATGAAGAAAAATAGGTCAGGTTCTATGCATTAGAACTTTTTCCTCTTTCCAGAAAGGAATCGTATGAAAAGAAAAGAATATAATGATCGTTTAAAATGGCATGTACTCGATTTGTATGAAAATGAAGAAGCTTTTTATAAAGATTATCAAGATTTAGAAAATAAATTAGATCAATTTGATACATTTAAAGGTCATGTTTTAGATTCGGCTTCTAAGTTGTATGAAGTTTTGAATTTTGATACTGAATTTGATAAAAAGTTAGAACAAATTTATATTTATGCGCATATTCAAAATGATCAGGATACAACAGAGGTCAAATATCAAACGCTTTATAAAAAAGCGTTTAGGCTTAATGAATGTTATAATGAAAAAACAGCTTATCTGGTGCCAGAAATTTTAAAAGAAGATTGGTCTTTTGTTTTAAATTATATTCGTTGTTATCCCAAGTTAAAAGAATATGAACGCGTTTTAAAAGATATTTTTAAAATGAAACCGTATATTTTAGATGAGAAGCAAGAACAATTGTTGTCTAGTTTTTCAGGCATGATGTCAATAAGTGAAGAAGTCTTCTCCTATTTAACGGATGCTGATTTAAAATTTGGGAATATTAAAAACGAGCAAGGGGCATTTGAAGAATTAACAGAAAAAAGTTATCGAAAGTTTATTGAGTCCCCAGATAGAAAAGTTCGAAAAAGTGCGTTTTTAAAATTATTTACGACGTATGGCTCTTTTAAAAATACTTATGCTGCTCTTTTATCAAGTGAAGTGGCTAAAAATAATAAGATAGCTAGAATTAGAGGGTATGAGAGCGCTTTGGCGTCTTCTTTAACACCGCATGCTATTCCTTTAGAAATTTATAAGAATTTAATTTCAACGGTTAGAAAAAATATTGCGCCTTTGTCTTATTTTTGGAAAATTAAGAAAAAGAATTTAGGTATTTCTAAATTAGAACTTTTTGATACTTATGTGAGTAGCAATAAGATTCCATTAAAAAAGTATACAGAAGAAGAAGCAAAAGATTTAATTTTAAATTCTTTAGAGGTGTTAGGTGAGACGTATCTTAAAGATTTAAATAAAGCTTTTTCAGAAGGTTGGATTGATTATCCACCAAATGATGGAAAAAGAAACGGGGCTTATTGTACAGCTTGCTATACTGTTCATCCTTATGTTCTTCTTTCTTTTGATGGTTCTTTGAATAATGTTTCGACGCTAACCCATGAACTTGGGCATGCGATGCATTATTATTACGCTATGAAAAATCAAAGCTATCAAGATTACCATTATTCTATTTTTGTTGCTGAGGTGGCCAGTCAAGTTAATCAAATTTTGCTTAGCAAATACCTTATTCAACAAACGAATAATTTGGAAGAAAAAAAATATTTAATTGATGATTTAATTATGGATTTTAAATCGACGATTTATCGTCAAACGATGTTTGCTGATTTTGAACTTCAAATTCATGAAATGGAACAAAGGGGAGAAGTTTTAACGTATGAAGTATTATGTGACTTATATTATCAGTTAAATAAAGATTATTTTGGCAAAAATATTAAAATTAATGAAGAAATAAAATATGAGTGGGAAAGAATTCCTCATTTCTATATGAAATTTTATGTTTATCAATACGCTACAGCCTATGCGGCAGCGATTAAAATTGCAATGGATCTATTAAATAAAAAAGAAGGGGCTTGTGAGCGTTATTTAGAATTTTTAAGTTTAGGATGTACGAAAACTCCTATCGAGTCTTTAAAAGTGGCTGGTGTTGATATGACTAGGGAGGAAACTTTAAAAGAAGCGTTTATCTATTTTGAAGATTTAGTTAAAAGTTTAGAAGAATTAAGTGAAGAGGTGAAATAATCATGGCGAATAAAAAAGATTATTATGAGGTATTAGGCGTTTCTAAAAATGCTAGTGATGAAGAAATTAAACGAGCTTTTCGTAAGCTTGCAAAACAATACCATCCTGATGTAAATAAAGAGGCAGATGCTGAAGAAAAATTTAAGGAAATAGGAGAAGCCTATTCGGTTTTATCGGACCCTCAAAAAAGAAGTCAGTATGATCAATTTGGTCATGCGGCATTTGAAGGTGGAGGTGGTGATGGTTTTGGTGGCTTCCAAGATGTCGATTTAAGTGATATTTTAGATGAGTTGTTTGGTGGCTCGTTTAACTTTGGTTTTGGTGGTCGTTCTAAATCAAGTGGAAGTCGTGCCACTCGAGGAAAAGATCGTTTAGTGAAAATGAATTTAACTTTTACAGAAGCTGTTTTTGGTTGTAAAAAGAGTTTAAATCTTGATCTTAATGAAACGTGTAGTAAATGTCATGGTGTAGGAGGTTTTAATGAGAAAACCTGTCAGAAATGTAATGGAAGAGGTTCCGTCATTAGTGAACAAAGAAGCCTATTTGGCATGTTTCAAACACAAACTGTCTGTGATGCCTGTGGTGGTCGTGGTAAAACGTTTAGTGAGGTTTGTCATGACTGTCGTGGAAGTGGAAAAGTTAAAAGCAATAAAGAAATTTTAGTCACCATTCCTGAAGGTGTCGATACAGGCTATCAATTACGAATTAGCGGTAAAGGGGAAGCTGGAAGCAATGGTGGTCCTAATGGAGATATTTACATTGAATTTAATGTGATGGCTCATGACTTCTTTGTACGAGAAGATGAGGATTTGTATTTGGAAGTTCCTATTACTATTACAGAGGCAGCTTTAGGGTGCAAAAAAGAAATCCCTACTTTAGAGAACAATGTGGTTTTAGAAATTAAACCAGGAAGCAATAGTGGTGATAAATTAAAATTAAAAGGTAAGGGAATTAAAGTTCCAAATTCTTTAAGAAAAGGCGATTTGTTTGTTATCATTAATGTTGTGACACCTACTAAATTAAATCGCAAGCAGAAAAAATTATTAGAGGAGCTTCAAGAGTCTGGTTTGGATGATGAACCTATTTTTAAAAAATTTAATAAAACTTTAAAATAAATTTACATTGGATTATTGATTTTTTCAGTAATCTTTTTAAATGCTTTTAATCACATCATTAAAAAAGATTGTTTTACGATAAAAATGTAAATGCTTTTGTTCACTTTACAGATTTGAGGATTTTGTGGTAGAATAAATTTAGGAAGTGATGCAAATGGGTCGTTTTATGAGTGATGTTTTTGGATTTATAAAGAGTTTAAATCCCATTGATATCTTACTTTATTTTGCGGTCGTTATTTTAATTGTGCTAATTGTATCATTGATCTATATTATTAAAACAAGTGATGATGAAGACGAAATTGAGGAAAAAGGTTCTTCCTATTATAAAGAAATAAAAAATGATGATTTAGATTTAAAAGAAGTGATGGCGGATTTAAGTGCTACTTCTTCTATTCCCCATGAAGAAACGACTTCTTATGAAGAAGAACAAGAAGAGAAAGCTATTATCAGTTATGAAGAATTATTAAGAAAAAGTAAATTTGGGCGACTTGATTATGAAGAAAATGAAACGAAAAATGATGAAATTACGATTAAAAAAGTGAATTTAGAACATTTAAGTCAACCTAAATTGAAAGAAGAATTACCAAAAACCAATAACTTATTTAAATATGAAAAAGAAGAAGCTTTTTTAAAAGCTTTAAAACAATTAAATGAATTATTAAATTAAAAAGAAGAGGGGGTTTTATGACGTTTTATATTGTTACTTTAGGGTGTAAAGTGAATACTTATGAAAGTGAAGTTATTAAAGAAAAACTATTGAGTCATCATTTTAAACTTGCTGCAAGTGAACTAGAAAGCGACATCATTATTATTAATACTTGTTCTGTTACCAATATGGCGGATAATAAATCAAAAAAAATGGTACGTCGTGCAAAGAGACTTAATAAAGTAGTGGTTGTTTGTGGATGTAGTAGTGAAAATCTGGAAAAAGATTATCAAGAAATGGGGATTGATGTTTTAATTGGAAATAATGAGAAAAGTAAAATAGATGTTTTAATAAAAAATTATTTAGATAATAAAAAAAGATATGAAAAATTTTATCGTACTCGTGATTTGGCTTTTGAAGATATGGAGGTTTCGAAGTTTACAAGTTTAACTCGAGCTTTTGTTAAAATTCAAGATGGATGTAATAATTTTTGCACTTATTGTATTATTCCCTATGTTCGAGGCAATGTAAGAAATAAAGATTTTTTTAAAGCTATAAAAGAAGTAGAAACGCTTGTTTTAAATGGTCATAAAGAAATTGTCTTAACGGGTATTCATACGGGTTCTTATCATGATAACGGTAAAGATTTAGCAGATTTGATTCATGAAATTAGTAAAATTAAGGATTTAAAGCGTATTCGTATTTCTTCTATTGAAGTGACTGAACTGAATGATAAAATGCTATTAGAAATTGAAAAAAATGAAAAAATAGTGAATCATTTTCATGTTCCTTTACAAGCTGGAAGCAATGAAATTTTAAAAAGCATGAATCGCAAGTATGATCTTTGTTATTTTGAAGAAAAATTAAAGCGATTGCGTCAAATAAAAAAAGAGGTTTCTATTACAACTGATGTTATTGTTGGGTTTCCTGGTGAAACAGAGACTTTATTTTTAAAGACAGTTGAGACTGTAAAAAAATTTGAGTTTTCTAAAATTCATGTTTTTCCTTATTCTATAAGAACAGGAACGCTTGCAAGCCAGATGACTAATCAAGTTTTAGATTCGGAAAAACATCAGCGAAGTCAAATTTTAAATCAAGTAAGTTTGGAACTAGAACAGCAATTTTTAAAATCTTTTTTTAATCAAGAACTAGAAGTATTGATTGAACAAGTTTTTGAAAATTATAGTATTGGTACGACTTCTAATTATATTAAAGTCCGTTTGAATAAGAAAATGAATAAAAATGAATTTGTAAAAGTAAAAATTGTAACTTGTCAAGAAACGTATTTAATTGGTGAAGAATTCATTTACATTTCTTGAATTTAGAGTATAATTATAGTTAGGGTGAAGACTATGTTTAAGGATACTTATTTTCCAAAATTTAAAGTTGAAGAGAACAATACGACCATAGGGGAATTAGAAGTCAATCAAGATTTTGTTAAACAAAATACTTTTTATCAACCCATGGTTCGCGAAAAGGAAACAAAAGAAGTTCTTAAGGTGGGAACACGTGATAATGAAATCATTCAAAAATTTATTATTACTTCAATGAATGATTATTATAATCGTTTGATGAATTCAAATGGAAATGAAAGAACTACTATGCTTACAAATTACACACGTTTGTATGAGTTGTGGAAAGAACTTTTTAATTATAAGCGAACGAATAATATAACAGAAATTGATAAAACATATGATATGTTTACTTATGGTCTTTATTTAATAGGTTATGAAATGTAAGAAACAGGTTGTTTCTTTTTTTTTATATGATATAATTTTATTAGTAATAATAGAGGTGTTTTTATGGGGTATTTTAGTAGAGCGGATTTAGTTAGGCAAAACGCTAATGGAGAACTAAAAATTCAAATGATTCATTTTATTTTAAAGGTTTATCCAGATAAAAATTCGTTTGAATTGTTGGATGCTTCTTTCAACAAGATTCGTTGTCTTTATAATCAAGCTAAAAAAGAAACTGAGAAAAAGAATTCTTCAAGTTTTAATCATTTTGTGCTGACTTATGATGAATATAATGAGATGGGTTATGGAAGGTAAAATTGACTCTTTTTTAACTAATTTAAAAATTGAAAAAAATTATAGTGATGCTACCATTAAAACGTATCGAAATGAGCTTTATAAATATTATGAATATATTATATTGAAAAAAGTAGATTATCTTACAATTAATAAGGATGGTGTACGAGATTATTTAAAATATTTAGATCAATTGCATTATAAAAATCGAAGTATTTCAACAAATATTAGTGCTATTAGAAGTTTTTATGGTTATTTAGTACTTCATGATGTCGTAGGTAAGAATATTTTTAATGGCATTCGTAATCCTAAATTAGAAAAAACACTTCCTAACTTTTTAAGTGAAATTGATGTTTCAAAAATTTTAGAATTTTCTTCTTACTCTAATTATAAGAAAAGCATTTATACGTCTCGAGATGAACTCATTTTAAATTTGCTCTATGATACAGGATGTCGTTGTCAAGAGTTGGTTTCAATATGCTTAGATGATATAGATTTTAAAGAGAAAAGTATTAAAGTTTTGGGAAAAGGAAGTAAAGAACGAGTTGTATTTTATGGTGAAAATACAGATGAAGTTTTAAAACGTTATTTAGTAGATAGAAAGACCTTGCTAGGAAATAAGAAGAGTGAATCTTTATTGGTTACAAAAGAAAGTGGACGAATGACTTCTAGAAGAGTGGCTCAAATTATTGATGATATAGTATTATTGGTTTCTATAAAACATCATGTTACTCCACATACTCTTAGACATACTTTTGCAACCCATCTTTTAAATAATGGAGCGGATTTAAGAAGTGTGCAAACCTTGCTTGGTCATTCTAGTCTTGGAACGACTCAAATTTATACGCATGTTTCAAATGAAAGGTTACGAAGTGCTTATTTGAAAGCCCATTTAGATAAGAGAAAGTAGTTGAATTTTCTACACCATTTGTGATATAGTAAAATGGATTTTTGAAAGAGAGGATAGAAATGTATACTATTTTAAATGAGAGAGGTACAAATAAGGAGGGGCGAATAGTGTATGACGTTTTTGGTGTGGGCTTAGCGAATACTTCTAATGGTCATCTTGATTTTGACTTAGTAAGAAATCAATTGAATCAAATGAAAAAGAATTCATCCAAAATTACTTCATCGGATTATGCTCTTATAAGAATGTTAAATGATAGTGATCAAAAAAGTGTTTTTTCTAATTCTTTATCGATGAATTTTTTTGAAAGAATGGAAAAGCATGAAGATTTATCTTCTTTAATTAATTGTAATAAAAATTATTTTTATTGGAGTCGCTTTCTAACTTTTTATTATTTAGAAACTTATTATCCCCATTTTTTAGAAATGGCTAAAAGATGTTTTGAATTTCCTAATTTATCAAGTTCTCCAGTTTCATCCGATTTGCTTCTTTTAATCAAAATGGCACAATCTTTAAATTTGCGAATGATAAAGAAAACACAGATAAAAGAAATAGTGCTTCCACCACATCCAACTTTAAAAATGGATTGGACTACTTTGTTTCTTCCACTTTTTAGAGCGAATACTTTGTCTATGATGCTCTTAATAGGAGAGACGAGTTATTATAACGATAAGACTAAAAGTATACCAATTGTTATGGGTGGAGAGGAAAGTAAAATTAGTGACTCTTATCAATTTAAAAGAAATCTAAAGAAAAAATAAAAGGATAAATTGTCTATTTTTTGTCAAAAACACGGTGTTGGGTTTACGTGTTTTTTTTTCATTGTTATAATGATTTTAGATAGGATAAAGGAGAAATTTGTATGACAAAATATGTTTATTTGTTTCGTGAAGGCAATCAAAATATGAAAGATTTGTTGGGAGGTAAAGGTGCTAATCTAGCCGAAATGATTAGTATTGGTTTACCTGTTCCTCAAGGTTTTACAGTGACAACAGAAGCTTGTAATGATTATTATGCTAATCATGAAGCGGTTAGAGAAGAGATTAAAAGTGAAATTATTCAACAACTAAGGGAATTAGAGCGAATTACAGGAAAAGTTTTAGGAAGTAAAGAGCGTCCACTTTTGGTGAGCGTACGAAGTGGGGCACAAGCTAGTATGCCAGGTATGATGGATACTATACTTAATTTAGGTTTAAATGATGAAGTGGCGGAAGGCTTTTCTAAGATAACGAATAATAAAAGATTTGTTTATGATTCTTATAGAAGATTTATTCAAATGTTTGCGGACGTTGTAAAAGGTTATCCAAAAAGTTCTTTTGAAAGGTATTTAGATGACTTTAAAGAAAAGAGAGGGGTTTTTTATGATACAGAGTTATCTGAAGATGATATGATTGTTTTAACCAGTGATTTTAAAAAAATATATAAAAATTTAGCTGGAGTTGATTTTCCAAGTGACCCTATTGAACAATTAATCGAGGCCATCACTGCTGTTTTTAGAAGCTGGAATAATGAAAGAGCTATTTATTATCGAAGAATGAATGATATTCCATCTAGTTGGGGAACCGCTGTTAATGTTCAAGAAATGGTTTATGGAAATCGTGGAGAGAATTCAGGAACAGGTGTTGCTTTTACAAGAAATCCATCAACAGGTGAAAATGAACTTTATGGCGAGTATTTAATGAATGCTCAAGGTGAAGATGTGGTTGCGGGTATTCGTACACCAGAACCTATTAGTAAACTTAAAGAGGACATGCCTCAAGTCTATCAAGAGTTTTTACGTTATGCTAAAATTTTAGAAAATCATTACAAAGATATGCAAGATATGGAATTTACTATTGAGGATGGTAAACTTTATATGCTTCAAACTCGAAATGGAAAGAGGACGGCAACGGCGGCCATTAAGATAGCGGTTTCTTTAGTGCAAGAAGGGATGATAAGTGAAAAGGAAGCTTTATTAAAAGTAGAACCGAAGCAATTAGATGCTTTACTTCATCCAACATTTAGTGAAGAAGCTTTAAAAAATGGTCAAGTTTTAGCAAGTGGCTTGGCAGCAAGTCCAGGGGCGGGGGCTGGAAAAATTTATTTTAATGCTCAAGAAGTTATAAAACATCAAAAAAATGGTGAAAAGACGATTTTAGTTCGTTTAGAAACCAGTCCAGAAGATATTGAAGGTATGAATCATGCTGAGGGCATCTTAACGATACGTGGTGGTATGACTTCTCATGCGGCGGTCGTTGCTAGAGGAATGGGAAAATGCTGTATTAGTGGGTGTGGTTCTTTGACTTTAAATGAGATAAATAAAACACTTATTACAGATGATGGAACTGTATTACATGAGGGAGATGAAATCTCTTTAGATGGAAGTACAGGTAAGGTTTATTTAGGTGTTTTAGAGAGTGTTACTCCTTCGATTAGTGGGGACTTTAAAACATTTATGAATTGGGCAGATCAGACACGACGTTTAAAAATAAGATGCAATGCTGATACACCTAAAGATGCGCTAGTTGCACGTGACTTTGGGGCAGAAGGTATTGGTCTTGTACGTACAGAACATATGTTTTTTGACCATGAACGAATTTTTAATTTTCGAAAAATGATAGTTAGTGATACGAAAGAAGAAAGGGAAAAAATGCTAGAGGCTATTTTGCCTTATCAGAGAAGTGATTTTGAAGCGTTGTTTAAGGTTATGGCGCCTTATCCAGTTGTAATCCGTTATTTAGATCCACCTTTGCATGAATTTCTACCTAAAGAAAAAAATGAGGTGGAAACCTTGGCTCATAGTTTGAATCTTACTTATGATGAGTTACAAAAAAGAATTGATGCTTTAAAAGAATTTAATCCTATGATGGGGCATAGAGGTTGTCGTCTTGCCATTACCTATCCAGAAATTGCTAAAATGCAAACACAAGCGGTGATTGAAGCAGCTATTCAAGTTAATAAAGAAGGTTTAAATGTTGTTCCTGAAATTATGATTCCTTTAACTTGTGCTATTAAGGAATATAAATATGTAAAAGAGATTGTTGTTGAAACCGCTGAAGCTATTATAAAAAACTCTGGAGTTGATTTGAAGTATCAAGTTGGTACAATGATTGAACTTCCGAGAGCTACTATTATTGCCGATGAAATTGCTAAAGATGCTGAATTCTTTTCTTTCGGATCAAATGATTTAACCCAAATGATTTATGGTTTTTCAAGAGATGATGCTGGTAAATTTTTAGAGGATTATTATAAAAAAGGTTTGTTTGATAGTGATCCGTTTGCAAGAATTGATGAAATTGGTGTTGGAAGTATGATTAAAATGGCTATTGAAAAAGGAAAAAGTGTTCGTGCCGATATTGAATTGGGTATATGTGGAGAACATGGTGGTGATCCAGCAAGTATTGCTTTTTGTGATAAAATCGGGCTTAATTATGTTTCTTGTTCACCTTTTAGAGTTCCAGTTGCTCGTCTTGCCGCAGCGCAAGCCGCTATCAAATCTGGGGGGCAAAATTAGAACAAGATATAGATGTGTTCTTAACCCGCATAGTTATTACAAAAGATGATATATTAAGGTATGCTGATAAAATACCTGAATGTAAAAATGCTAAATTAAAAGAACCAATTCTTGTAGATATTTATATATAAAAAGACTTAGAGTGTTGTATTTATTACACATCTAGGTCTTTTTTTCGTAAAAAAAGAGGTATGTGCGACAAAGAATTGGAGGTAATAAAAATGCGATTAATGTACACAAAACCAAAATTAAGAGATATGTCCCAAGGGTCTCGAATTGCGTTTGTAAGACAATTTAGATTGATGATACAAGATGATGTATCAGACAAACTAGGATTAACAGGAGAATGTAAAAGAAGAACGATGACTAGATATGAAAAGAGAGATAGAAATCCAAAAGAAGATAGAACATTTGAGATTGCTAAAATATTAAATGTAAATATGAATTCTATTAAAAAGTATGAATATAAAGAGCCAATAGATATAGTTTATACTTTAATGTGGTTAGAAGAATTAATTTCAAATTATTATATAGATTTATCTAATGTTCCGAATATAAATGAAAAAAATATTTTAATAGTTAAAAGTTGTTTAGAAGAATGTTCTTTAATTAGAAACAAAAGAGCAAAAAGAGAAATATCTTATGAAATTTAAATTAAGTGGAAATTAAATTATACAATTAAAAAGGCTGATAATTATGAGTAGTAATTTAATCAAAGTAAAGATAAAAGATATAGATACTTTTAAAAATCATCCTTTCCTGTAAATAATGATGATTCTTTAAAAGAACTTGCTCAAAGTGTTAAAGAAAATGGATTACTCAATCCTTTAATTGTAAGAAGAAAAAAAGATACTGATAGATATGAAATGATTTCAGGACATAGAAGAAAGTTAGCACTTGAGTTAATTGGAATAGAGGAAGCAGATGCTTATGTAAAAGAACTTAACGATAATGAAGCAACAATATATATGGTAGATTCAAATATATATAGAGATAAGATATTGCCATCAGAAAAAGCATTTGCATATAAAATGAAAATGGATGCAATTAAGCATCAAGGAAAAGCAGCTTCGGACACCGAGGAACCGAAGTTATCCAGCGAAAAAATTGGCAAACAAAATGGAGAATCAGCATCTACAGTAAAAAAGTATATTAGATTAACTAAACTAATACCAGAATTGCTAGACTTGGTAGATAATACTGTTAAATATGATAAGAGGACATTTTAACAATGGGGTTGACTCCAGCTGTAGAACTATCGTATTTGAACAAAGATGAGTAAAATTTAGTATATGCTTCAATAACTTATGAAGATTTAACTCCTAGCCATGCTCAAGCAATTAAGATAAGAGAACTTAGTAAAAACAAATTATTAAATTACAATTCCTTAGAAAAAATTTTATGTCAAAATAAAGGTAATCAAAATGAGCAAATATCTTTTAATAAAGAAAAAATAGAGTCTGTATTACCATGTGAATTATTAAAAAGAGATAAAAGGTATATAGAGCAATACATAATAGACGCAATAAAGAGTTATAAAGAATCAAATAAAAAAGAAATTCAAAACATTGATATAGATAATTTGAAAGTATAGAAAAGAGCATAGAAATATGTCTTTTTTTATGGAAAAGAAAGGGTGATAAACAATGGTCTTTAAAATTGAAAAGAATAAGAATTACACTGTAATGTCTAATTATCATTTGCGTGATAAGAATTTGAGTCTTAAAGCTAAAGGTTTATTGTCTTTCATGCTAAGTCTTCTAGATACCTGGGATTATTCAATTAATGGTCTAGTAGCCATTTGTAAAGAGGAGGAAACAGCAATAAAAACAGCATTAAAAGAACTAAAATAAAATAAGTATTTAAAAATAAATAAGTTGTATCCAAATGAAACTAAATCAAGAAAAATAGAATATGAATATGTCATTTATGAAGAACCTTATTTAAAAGAAAAGGAAAAAGAACAAGAACAAGAGGGTGAAAATCTACCTCTTGATATTCAAGGCTTAGAAAATAACGGACAAATAAATACTAAAGAACAAATAGATAAAACTGATAAAATAGATAAAACCATAAATGATTTACAAAATTCTACTTTTGTTTATGATAATAATTATAGTCAATTAACTAATGATTTAGTAAAAAGGGGATATATATAAGTCAAAATGATACTGAAAAAGTTTATTATGATAATTTGTTTAATGAAGTTCTAATGGATAATGATTTTAAGGATATTGTTATTATTAGCCATTATATTATTACAAGAGTTGTTAAAAGAAAATTTCGTGATGAAGATAATAATATAATTAAAAATAAATTTGGTTATTATAAAGAATCATTACTTAGCAATATAAGAAAGTTAAAAAATAATGAACTTATTTGGGATGAAGAGTTAGGCTGGTTTAAAGAAATTAATTCAGAGAAAGAAATGTTTGCAGATTATGAATATGAATATGATTATTAGAAAATCAATATAGTATCTATAAAAAGATGTCAAATAATGATATAATAATCGCATAGATAAATAGTAATTTGAAATGGAGTTGAAGTAAGATGAACGAATATATAAATCTAACATCAGAAAATATAGATGAGGAACATATATGTTGTGCTATTGGAGATCCAAAACATCAGCAAGGTGTTGATAAGAAAAAAGAATGGATTAAAAATAAATTAAAAGATGGTCATGTATTTAGAAAACTAAATGCCAGAGGGAAAACATTTATTGAATATGAGCCAATAGAAAGTGCTTGGGTACCTATTAGTGGTAAAAATTATGAATATATTTATTGCTTATGGGTAGCAGGAAGTTTTAAAGGAAAAGGTATTGCCAAAGATTTATTAGAATATGCAGTAAATGATTCCAAAGAAAAAGGTATGAGTGGTATATGTAGTTTAACTTCTAAAAAGAAAAAACCGTTTGTTGGAGAAAAGAAATTCTTTGAACATTATGGTTTTAAAGTTGTGGATACTATTGGAGATTATGAATTACTAGCATTACAGTTTGATGATAATGAAACACCTGGATTTAATGATAGTGCGAGAAATATGAAAATAGATAACCAAGATTTTACTATTTATTATAGTAATGAATGTCCTTATGTAGAATATGAAGTAAAAGAACTATCAGATTACGCAAAAGAAAATAATATTAAAATAAATTTTATAAAAATAGACTCATTAGAAAAAGCAAAAAATGTACCTTGTATATTTAATAATTGGGCAAATTTTTATAAAGGAGAATTCGTTTCAAATACTATATTAAATGCAAACTCATTTGAAAAATTGATAAAGGATTAAAATGGAATTTATAAAAGCAAAAACTATACTTTCAAAAGTTAAATATGGTAATGAATGGTATGGTATTGATTATAATATGAATTTATATAGAGGATGTTCTCATAGTTGTATCTATTGCGATAGTAGGAGTAACTGTTATCACATAGAAAATTTTGATCTAGTTAGAGGAAAAGAAAATGCTTTGTATATTTTAGAACAAGAATTATTTAAAAAGCGAGAAAAAGGTATTATTGGTATTGGTTCAATGTCTGATACCTATAATCCATTAGAAAAAGAGTATGAGCAAACAAGAGGGACATTAAAACTTATATCAAAGTATGGCTTTGGTGTTTCTATTGATACTAAAAGTGATTTGATTTTGAGAGATATTGACTTGTTAAAAGAAATAAATACAAAGAATAATGTTATTGTTAAATTTACTATAACAACTCCAAATGATGAATTATCAAAAATAATAGAGCCAAATGTGTGTATATCTTCAAAAAGATTACAAGCAATTAAAATATTAAGTGATAATGGAATATTTACAGGTATTATGATGAATCCTATGTTACCTTTTATTACTGACAAAGAAGAAAATATAAGATATTTAGTTAAACTTGCATACGAAAATGGTGCTAAATTTATTCATACTTATATGGGTATGACATTAAGAGAAAATCAAAGAGATTACTATTTTGATAAACTAGATCAGCATTTTATTGGAATTAAGGAAAAGTATATTAAATATTATGGAGATAAATATAATTGCATAGTACCAAATTATAAAAGACTATATAAAGTGTTTATTGATGAATGTACTAAATATGGAATCTTATATGATATGAAAGACATCATTAAAGCGTATAAAAAAGAATTAAACAGTAATGAACAGATAACATTGTTTTAGAACGACAAATTACAATTTGAAAGTGAGGTAAAAGATATGGCATTTGATTATAAGAAAGAATATAAGGAATTCTATATACCAAAGAATAAACCTAGTATAGTTGAAATTCCTAAAATGAATTATATTGCTGTGAGAGGACAAGGAAATCCAAATGAAGAAAATGGGGATTATAAAAAGACAATCGGTTTATTATATGGTATCGCTTATACAATAAAAATGAGTTATAAAGGGACTCATAAAATCGATGGATTTTTTGAGTTTGTCGTTCCACCACTCGAGGGTTTTTGGTGGCAAGAGGGTATGAATGGAACGATTAATTATAAAAATAAAGATGCTATGCACTTTATATCGGTTATTCGATTGCCAGATTTTGTGACAAAGAGTGATTTTGATTGGGCTATAGAAGAAGCAACTAAAAAGAAAAAAGACGATTTTTCAAGAGTTGAATTTTTAACTTATCATGAGGGACTATGTGTTCAATGTATGCATTTCGGCTCTTATGATGATGAGCCGATAACCGTTGATTTAATGCATCAATATGCAAAAGCGAACGGGTATGAATTAGATATAACTGGTGAAAGATACCATCATGAAATATATTTAAGTGATCCAAGAAAGTGTGATGAAGCTAAATTAAAGACGGTTATAAGACATCCGATTAAGAGGATAAAATAGGTTTGCAAGTAATGTCATGAAATATTAAGTTTCGTCTTATCAATGATTTGTATAATAGGAATTTTATATTTTTTGATGAAAAGAAAATTTAGTTAAATAATTTAAAAGTATTAATATTTTTTCATTTACAAATGAAATTAAACCATAAGAAAAGGAAAATATTACTTGCATAAATGATTACACTTTAATAGTGGGTGTTATTTTAAAATTATTTTTTAGATAGGACGTTTAATAAATAATTCTGATTGAAGAATAGCTTCATCGTAAGATGGAGTTTTCTTTTTTCTTATGATGATAAGATGATGTCTAAGTAAGGAGAAAATAAAGAATCTAATTATCATCTATTCTTTTTTTATTATGGAATGGCTTATTAAGCCATTGCTATATATAAATGAAAATAATAAAATAGTTTTTGAAAGGAGAGAAGCTTTATGCAAGATAAAAAAAGATTTGGAGAATATATTGCTGAAAAAAGAAAGAAAATGAATTTAACACAGGAGGAATTAGCTCATAAATTATATGTTATTCCAACAACTATATCAAAATGGGAGCGAGGCATAACGTATCCTGATATTAGTATGATTACTTGTCTTTGCAAAGAATTAAATATATCAGAACATGAGTTTTTTACCGCTTGTGATGATGAGACAATAAATAAAGAGAAAAGAGAAATTCAAAAATATAGAACTTTTAAAAAGTGGTTATTTATTCTTTTAAATTTGAGTTATTTAATTGGCATCGTGGTATGCTTTATTTGTAATTTAGTTTTAGAAAAAGAACTCTCTTGGTTTTTTATCGTTTTAATTGGTATTTTTATTTCCTTTTCAATTACAAATGTTCCTTTTTATCTTAAAAATAATAAATTTAGGCTTTTAAAAATCTTTTTTATCGTTACAGGACTTGTCTATTTATTATTATTTACTATTCATTACGTTAATAAAGGTCAATGGTTAATAGGAAGTTTTATTATCGCCACTTTTGTTTTTATTTTTTTATGGGCTACGATTTTAATTGGTACTTTTACTAAACTAGCTCACTCTTATAAAATTTCTATTGGGTTAATTTTATTTGCTGTTGTTACAATAGTTATTAATCCATTTTGTGCAAAAGTATTAAATATAGTAAATGATGAAAGTTCAATCCCTAATGTTTTTTGTGCTGTATTTATGATTGTTTTGGCTTTTATTTTGACATTAAGACAATTTTTTTCTAAAAAGGATTGAATTTATGAAAAATATTCTTATACATGGATTAGGTCAAACCAATAAAAGTTGGGATAAGACTATTACTTATTTAAAGAAAAAAGGAATAGATGTTTTGTGTCCGAATTTATTTGAGGAGATTAAGTTTTTTTCAAAAGATTATAATGGAATGTATCATGCTTTTTCAGATTTTTGTAACAATCAAAATGAAAAACTTAATTTATGTGGTCTTTCTTTAGGAGGCATATTAGCAGTAGATTTTGCAAAAGCGTTTCCAGAAAAAGTCTGTTCTATTTTACTCATTGGTACACCACATAAGATTCCAAAAATTCTTTTTAATTTTCAAGTGTTGGTTTTTTATATTATGCCTGAGCTTGCTTTTAAAAAAATGGGTTGTTCAAAAAGAGAGTTTATTAGTCTTGTTCGTTCAATGAGTAAGCTTAATATTGAAAGGGATTTAGAAAATATAAAGTGTAAATGTTTAATTTTATGTGGTTCTAAAGATTACATGAACCTGAAAAGTGCACGTTTTTTAAATAAGAGAATAAAAACAAGTTGTTTTAAGGTGATAAAACATTCCTCCCACGAGGTTAATCGTGATCAGCCCGAAGAACTTTCTAATTGGATTTATGATTTTTGGACCAAGAATGAAGAATAATTCTTTTCTATGGTACCTTATTTTTAAACTTGTGTTATAATGGTTTTTATATGAACGAAGGAAATGGTATGAATTTAGAAAGTATGAGCTTAGAAGCTTTGTGGACGTTGTTTCCAATAACTTTTGTCAGTTATACGGATCGTTTTAAAAAGGTCTATTTAGAAGAGGAAAAAAATTTAAGGTCTTTACTAGGTGAAACGATTATTCGAATTAATCATATTGGTAGCACATCGATTAAAAATATAAAAACCAAACCTATTGTTGATCTTTTAATTGAAATTGATTTTAACAATAAAGATAATGTGAAAGCTTTATTGTCGACGCCTCCTTATATTTTAATGAATGAGACACCCACTGAGCTTTCTTTTGTTAAAGGGTATACACTTGATGGTTATGCGGATTCGGTCTTTCATCTTCACATTAAAGAATATGGAGATTGTGATGAATTGTATTTTAGAGATTACCTTAATGAGATGCCACTTAAAGCTTTAGAATACGAAAAATTAAAGTTAAGCTTATTTAAACAATGTCAACCAAATCGAGATTTGTATACAGCGGGCAAAACTATGTTTGTTAAAGAAGTCGTTCAGTTAGCGAGAGAAAAATATAAAGGACGATATTAATTATTAATTAGAGAGGAAATGAAGGATGTCAAGAGTGTTAAAGAATAAAGAATTAGAAAATACAAGGTTAGCAACGAACTATGGTGGGTGGATGTATTGTAATCATTGTAATGAAAATATAGGTTATTTATGTTATTCTACTTATGATCAAATCGATTTAAAATACGCTTGTCATTGTGGAAGTCAGGGTAAGGTATTTTTAGATTTTGTGGATAGTCATGTAGGACAAGCGTGTTTTGATGACTTGGTGATTATAAAAAATAGATTTTGTTGTCCAAATGATAGGGAACCTTTAATTACAATATTAGATAAGAAAGTGGCTTGTTATGAATTAAAAGTTACTTGTAAATCTTGTAATAGAACCTATACTAAGGATTTTAATTAGTGATTTCTTAATAGAGAAATACCAATTTAATAGGAGAATTTATGAAAGAAAGTATAGATTTCACTGTATTGATTGTTTTGTATTTTGTGTGCTTTTATAAGAAATGGAAAGCAAAAGGAAAAGAAACGTTTTTTTTAAATACTTTAATGTATATCTATTTATCTTTTGTTTTGTATTTTACTTTAATGCCTATAATAACTAGAATCCTCTTTTTGTATTTGCATCATTATCCTTATAAAACAATGAATTTCGTACCCTTTATTGATATATTGATGGGTAGAGGTGATTTTTTAAGACAAGTGGTATTAAACGTTATAATGATGATACCTTTTGGTTTTTTATTGCCATTAACAAATAAAAATGATGCGAAACTATTAAAGGTTATTTTTTTTACTTTTCTTGTAAGTTTAAGTATAGAACTATTACAACCCTTTAATGGTAGATCATCAGACATAACCGATATTATAACAAATGTAATAGGTGGAATTATAGGTTATTTTTTTTATTTCATGTTTAAACCACTAATATTTAAATTCTTATCTTATCTAAAATAAAAAGAATCCAAATGACCGTTTCTTCTTTACAAAAATAAATAATTTGTTAAAATACTACTGAATTAAGTGGAGTGGTTTTTGTGCATAAGAATTATTTTATTGAAAATAATACTGTTCATGTCCGTCAGGAGGATGGTTCTTATATTGAAAAAGAAAAGGTAGAGGATATAAAAAACTTGCTTATTTGTGAAAATACTATTGAAGAATATAATGGAATGCTTCATGAAGTAGACGAAAAAATGAAGAGTAGTAATAAAAAAATATTAAACTTTCGAAATAATATTTATTTGTGTCTGTTTTTTTCTTTTCTTGTAGAAATTGAGGATTTTCTATTGATTGGCTTGAAAAGTGGATATGGTTTAAATGTTATAAAAGTCATTCAATTTTTTTCAAAACCTTTATTTATAAATGGTATTCTTGTATTTTCTATTTTTGGAGGTCTTATTTTAAAAAATTTTATAAGTTTAAAAAAAGTAAGGAAAGAAAATCGTGTTTTAACAAGCTTGAAACGACGTATTGAAAAAAATTTGTTTGATGAGAAAAAGAAACAGCATTATTTGGCTACAAAGCGTTCTTTTCAATTAAATCAAGAGATTTATGAGACAAAAACAATAGATGATACGAAAGAAAGAACGCATTTAAAAGAAAGAATGAAAGCGTATTATTGTTGTTTACTTTATAAAAAAGCGTATTTAAAACAATTAAAACTTGGAAAGGAAATTTTTATACCTAACTTAGATGAAAATCCTGTTGAAAATAGCATCATTTTAGAAATGTTAGATGAATTTAAGTTACATTAGTGACTTTTTTTCTTTAAAGAAATAGTGTATAATAAAAAAAGAATAGGGTGATAAAAATGAAAGTTTTAAGTATTGGACGTTTAATTTATGATATAAATATTCTTATGGATACTTATCCAATTGAAGGAAGTCAGAATGTTACAAAAGAGCTTGTTAATTGTAGTGGAGGAGCAACAAATGTTACAGCCTATGCTCTTGCAAAATGGAACTTTGAATCTTTTGTTTCTGGTGTTATTGGATACGATGAAATAGGAAATACAATGAAAAAAAGTATGGAAGAAAATCAAGTAAAAACGAATTATTTAGAAACAAATTATGATATTAAAACTCCTGTTTCTTATATTTTATTTAATAAACAAAACAAAATGAGAACTATGATTCAAACCGAAATTAGTGAATTTAATATAAAAAAATATGAGTATGATGTTGCAATGGATTTAGTAATAAGTGATGGATCAGAATATAATGCTTCTATTCATGCTTTTAATAAATATAGAGATAGTGTCACACTTTTAAATGCAAAAGATATGAGTAAGAACGTGTATGATTTTTTTAAGTATGCAAAATATGTTGTTTGTGATAGTAAGGTTGCAGAAGCCGTTACGGGTTTAAAAATGGATTTTGAGAATCCAGTCAGTATGGTGAATGTTTATAAAAAAATTATTGAAAAATTTCCTCATGTGCAGCTTATTTTATCGATGGAGGATAAGGGGAGTATTTATTCAGTTAATAATGAAATAAAAATTTTATCCGCAATGAATTCTGAAGTAGTAGATAAAACAGGTTCAAGTGATCTTTTTGTGGCTATGATTGGCTATGGTATAGTAAATCATTATTCATTAGAAACTACGATTCGTTTGGCTACGATTGCTGAGGATTTATCAAAAAAAGCAATTGGAGAGACTTTATCTATTCCGCCATTAAGTGATGTTATTGGTTTTTATGAAAGTAAGTTTGGAAAATTACAAAATCCGAATGGAGCTTTTATTGGAGAAACTCAAAGCAGTGAACAGAATGTTGTCCCTCAGTAGATATCCTACTTTAGATCTTCATGGCGAAACTAGAGATACAATTTATACGCTTTTAAAACAGTTTATACAGGATAATGTAAAATTAAAACAGTCAATTGTGGTCGTTGTTCATGGAAAGAGTAGTCAGATTTTAAAAAAAGAAGTTCATTATTATTTGTCTAAAATGAAAGAGATTGAGACGTTTCATTTAGATTACTGGAATAATGGAGTAACTGTGATCCAATTAAAAATATGATTGACTTTTATAAAAAATAATGGTATAATCTCCTTGCAATAAGGAAAGTTTTGTATGAATTTGACATTTTGCACTTTTTGTGCTATACTATAAGCATAAAAGGAAATTGGGGGAAAAATATGAAGGGTTATGTTTTAGATTATATTGATGAAAATGAATATCGTAAATTGGAAAGGGCTTTAAAAAAATACAATACGTTAGCTTTTAAAAAGTTGAATTTTGAGTATTATCCATCTTTGAGAAATGGAAAATTTTTAGGAGAGTTGGTTAGTCAAAATAAAAAGATTGGAACAGAGACTTATGAATTAAAATTGCCTGGAGATAAAATGTTCATTCAAGTTCATGGAGAGATCAAATTAAATTATACTGTTTATAAAAAGGAACAAATTGTTATGTTAAACTTTATTGATCCGAAAGAAATTTTATTAGAAGGCCATATGTCTGAACTTACTACTTATAAAGGCGTTATGATTTCTAAAGCTAATGCTTCAAAAGATAAATTTAAAATTGATTTATTAAATATGTTACAAGATAAGTAAAAAGCTTATCTTTTTATTTTAGCGATTTTTAATTTTTTTCAAAGTATATTTTTGATTAAGCATTCCGTCATAATATTCAATAGAGTAGCAAACACGTTTACAACTCCTAAGCATTAAAAAATCAACAATCCATTTCTAGAAAAAGGAAACTACATAAGAAATTGTGTGGTTTTTATTATGAACAAATGAGATAATAAAGATAAGAATAAAAGGAGTTAAATTAGTAGTAAAATTTAATAAAGAAGGAGTTGAATTAATAAGGAATAAAATAAATTCGGAGGAATTAAAAACTACAGTAAGATTAAAGAAAACCAGTTTTACAAGAAAAAGAAAAATGGGATTTACAAAGCTAATGAAATATATTCTAAATAAGAAAGAACTAACTACGAGAATTTTTATAATGATATCAATGAGGAAGAAAATATATCCAATCAATCATTATTAGACCAAAGATTAAAATTAAATCCAGAAGTATTTATAACATTAAATAAGGATTATTTGAAATTATTTTATCAAGAACACAAAGAAGAAGTAAAACTATATAAAGGCTATGTAATTAAAAGCAATAGATGGAAGTGATTTTGAAATACCAAATACGAAAAAATCTAAAAAAATATACGGAACAGTAGGAACAAAAGTAACAGTATCTACATGTTATAATGTATTAAATAAATACATCATGGAAGGGTTTATATCATCCTATCGAACGAGTGAAAATAAAAGTTCCTTAGAGCATTTAAAACATGATCAAGAAATAACAAAAGATTATAAATCAATTTATATAATGGATAGAGGTTACATTTCAATAGAGTTTATGCTTTCATGCATAAAAAATAATAGTAAATTCTTAATTCGATTAGATAGTAAGGCATACGAAAAAGAAAGAAGTAAAATAGGCTCAAAAGATAAACATATCAATTTAGAATATACCAATAATAGATTAAAAAGAAGACACTATCAGAGTGAAAAAAACAAAGAAATAAAATCATCCAAACTACGAATTGTAACCTACGAATTAAATACAGGAGAAGTAGAACAATTAATAACAAATTTAGAAATGGATGAATTTACATATGATGATATAGTTGAATTATATGGAAAAAGATGGGGAATAGAAACATTATATTACAGTTTAAAATGGAAGTTAAAAACAGAAAAATTTACTAGTAGTTTTAAGACAATAATAGAGCAAGATTTTTTCTCTAGTGTATAAGTTTTTAAAATATGGCAATAGGATTGTTCAAAAATGAAATGATTAAAATAATGTTAGAAGAAGATGAAAACAAAAGATTTGAATTATACGATAATTTAATAGATAAAATGTCTAAAGATAAAATACCAGTAAGAAAAGACAGAAAGTATAAAGTACATTTTAGTCCTTATAATAAGAATAGTTACAATAAATTAAGTAGTGTTTAAATAATGAAAATATTTATTGAGCATCAAAATATTGATGAGTTTTAGCATGGAACAAATTCTAAATAAAACCTGATTTCCATAATAAAAACCACACAATTTCTTATGTAGTTTCTTTAAACTGATGACATTGGGAAGGACGTTCAACAACTTCTATGGTTCTACATTACTTCCAAATTCTCGAATTTTATTAATAAACTTGTCTAAATCAATGTAACTAACCCTTTTTATAAAATTATCTACAAAATCCTTAGATAATAAACACTCTTCGTAAGGTATTCCTGGATAATATTCACTTGGATAAGCTTTATAATCTTCTTTAGTTATATGATATTTAGCAAATAAATATGAATCTAAGCAATCGTAAGCATGATATAATTCTTTGCAAAATTGCTCACACTTAGTATTCATTAAATAATCTCTAGTAAAACATTCATGGAAAAACAAATAATCTGTAACCAAATGTAAAAAATAGCCTAATTCAAAATCATTAAGTTTTGGATAATCAGTTAAAAATGCATATAAATTTACTTTATCATAAACGCCAATTGCAAACTCACCCATAATAGAACTTTTAGGATAATGAAGTTTTATGTTATTTGTTTCAGCATCTGGATACAAAGTTCCTTTGATAAATTCTTTATAATTTAAATTATTATGCCTTTCTATATATTTTTTTGCTATTGCCAAGTGCATTGCTGGGCTAGCCATATCTATCACTCTTTTCTAATTGACTTTAAGTGTGTTTTTCTAAATCGATAAAATTTAGTCAAATTCGTTGTACTATAATAAATATTTTAGTATAATTTATTTAGGAATACTTTAACAGTTGAGTGCTTACCTCCGAAGGGAGGTGATGAAAATGACTAAGAAAGATTTTTTAATCTTTGCTTTAATCGTTATCATCATTCTACTTATTCTTCTATTATTTAAATGATAATGAATTATAAAAAGAAAACGCACTCAATCTAACAAGATTAAGTGCAAACCAATTTGGTGAGTACTCAACTTTGCGATGTTAAGTATTCCCTTTTTTATTTTATGCAAGTTTCCTTGACATATTCATAATAACATAAAAACGCGCTTTTATCAAGTGCGTTTTATATTGTTACTCGAAAAGTTCGAGTTTGGTATCAATCTGGTGCAGGTAAAGGGACTTGAACCCCCATGGATTGCTCCGCTAGATCCTAAGTCTAGTGCGTCTACCAATTTCGCCATACCTGCATTATAAATGGTGGACCTCGAAGGACTCGAACCTTCGACCGCCCGGTTATGAGCCGGATGCTCTAACCAACTGAGCTAGAGGTCCAATTACTTAATCATCATATCATAATATTTTGAGTCTTTCAAGCACTTTTTTATTATTAAAGTCAAATAAAAAATGTTTTTAAAATCTTTAAAAATATGTTATATTAATTTCGTTAAATTTTCATAATTTTTTCATTTTATAATCAATTTTATAAAATAAAATTTTAAAAGGAAGGAGGAGCGTCTATGTATCAAAATATTTTTAAAAGAGAAGAACAAAAATATCTTTTAAATAAGAAGCAATATTCTCATTTAATGAAAGAATTAAAACCTTATCTTGAAAAAGATCGTTTTTTTAATAATACTATTTGTAATGTTTATTTTGATACAGAAAAGGATGATTTAATTACGTATTCTTTAACTAAACCTATTTTTAAAACTAAATTGCGTTTAAGAAGCTATGGTGTTCCTAAAAAAAATGATATGGTTTTTTTAGAAATTAAGGATAAATATAAGGAAATTGTTGGAAAAAGAAGAGTGCAAATTAAATTAAAGGATTTTTATGATTTTTTGGAAAAAGAGGATTTTAAAGAGACTCAAATTATGAATGAAATTCGTTATTTTTTTAAATTTTATCATTTAATTCCTAAAATATTTATTGCTTATGATCGAAAAAGTTATTATAGTAAAGAGGACGTCAATTTTCGAATTACTTTTGATAGTAATATAAGAAGTAGAAGAGAAGATTTAAAATTAGAACTTGGAGACGCGGGGATTAAGTATTTTGAGGAAGAAACCTATATTATGGAAGTTAAAACTTTGAATGCTTTACCTTTGTGGTTTGTTTCCATTTTGTCAGGTTTAAAAATTTATCCAAGTTCTTTTTCAAAATATGGAAGCATTTATGAAAAGGAGAGATGTAAAAATGCTTAATAGTATTTTATTTGAGGGGGCAAATCGTGTTGATTTAGTACCTATTTTGTTGTGTATGGCAACAGCTGTATTTTTAGGTTTAATTATTGCAATCACTCATAAATATACTTCAAAGGGAAGTAAAAATTTTTTAATTACTGTCGCAATATTACCTATACTGGTTCAAACTATTATTATTATGGTTAATGGAAATTTGGGAACAAGTGTGGCAATTATGGGGGCTTTTAGCTTGGTTCGTTTTCGAAGTTTACCAGGAAGTAGTAAAGAAATCTTGAGTGTTTTTTTAGCGATGACTATTGGTTTGGTTACAGGTATGGGACACATAGGCTTTGCTTTTTTAGTTACTTTTATTAGTTGCCTTTTTCTATTTCTGTTTTATAAAATCCGTTTATTTGATGAAAATAAGTATGAGAAATTATTACAAATTACTGTACCAGAGAATTTAGATTATTCTACTATGTTTGATGAGATTTTAGAAAAATACACCCTGTCCTATAAGTTGGTAAAAGTAAAAACAGTTAATATGGGAAGTTTGTTTGATTTGACTTTTCAAATTGTTTTAAAAAAATCGATTAATGAAAAAGAATTTGTTGATGAATTGAGAGTAAAAAATGGAAATCTAAAAATTATAATTACGCATCCTTTAGAAGGAAGTGAGTTATAAAATGAAGAATAAAGCTTTCTTTCTTTTTTTAGCTTTTTTTTGTATTTTTCTTTTATTAGTTGGGACTTTTTTCTTTTTAAAAAAGGAACCCGTTGAGGAGTCGTTTTCTTCTTTAAAACAAGTAAAATTAGATCTTAGTGATGAAAGTATTGCGTGGGAAAATTTTAAAAGTTTTGAAGTTGAATTAAAAGAGGATTTAGAAATTAATGAGGAAGGGATTTATCATTTAAAAGGAACATTAATTGATGGTGGTATTACTATAAATACTAAGGGGTATGTTAAATTAATATTTGATGGTGTTTCTATTAAAAATAGTAAAGGTCCAGCTTTAATGATTTTAGATTCTAAAACAGTTGTACTAGAGTTAGTGGAAAATACGTCTAATTATTTAGAAGATGGCAAGAGCTATATTGATTTAGATGAAGAGGTTAAAGGCTGTATTTATAGTAAAAGTGATTTCGTTATTGAAGGCTTAGGAACGTTAGAAATAAAAGCAAATTATAAAGATGGAATGGTTAGTAAAGATGATTTAAAAATAAATAATGGTACAATTATTATTGAATCGAATGATGATGGTATAAGGGGGAAAGATTCGATTTATATTTTGAATGGAAATTTTAATATTAAGAGTAAAGGGGACAGCTTTAAGACAACTAATGATGCTCTTGATGAGAAAGGCTTTATTTATATAAAAAATGGAAATTTTACTATAGATAGTCGTCAAGATGGCTTTAATGCAATAAAAAAATTAATTATTGAACAAGGTCAATTTCTAATTACAACAGGTGGTGGTAGTCTTACAAAAAATGAAAAAGAAGAGCAATTTGAGGGCATGTTTTGGAATCCAAGTATGGATAATAAAAATAATTCATCTTCTAAAAGTACTAAAGGATTGAAAGCTGGAACTGATTTGATAATTGAAAGTGGCCAGTTTAAAATTGATTCTTTAGATGATTCTATTCATTCTAATGGAACTATTGCTATTTTAGAAGGGAATTTTGAGCTTTCTTCTTCCGATGATGGTATTCATGCGGATAGTGAAATTCAAATTAAAAATGGGAATATTGATATCCAAAAAAGCTATGAAGGAATTGAATCTGGTCAGATTACTATTGATGGCGGAGTGATTACTGTTTTTTCAACTGATGATGGCATCAATGTTGCTGGAGGAAAAGATGGATCTAGTTTAAACCGACCTGGAGCTAATACATTTAAACAGAATTCTAATTCTCGTTTAATTGTGAATAATGGTACGATTTATGTTCATGCTTCTGGTGATGGCATTGATGTTAATGGAAGTGCTTATGTTAATGGAGGAAACATCGTTGTTGAAGGTCCTACTGATAATGGAAATGGAGCGTTAGATTACGATGGAGAATTTGTTGTAACAGGAGGAAGTTTACTTGCTTTAGGATCTAGTGGTATGGCTCAGGGTATCAGTTCAAATTCAAAACAATACGGTTTTATTTCTTATTTAAGTAAAACTTATCCGAAAGGAACAAAAATTGCCATTTATCAATCTGATGAACAACTGATTACTGAATTTTCTTCGACAAAAGAATTTTCAAATTTAGTTTATTCAAGTGAAGCTTTGAGAAAAGAAGATTCCTATGTTTTAAAAATAAATGATGAAAAAATTGAAACTTTTACAATTCAATCTGTTATGACTCAGCTTGGAGAGAAAAGAAAAGATAAGGAAAGCATGAAAGGACCAAGAAGATAATAAAAATTATCTTTTTTATTTCTTAAATATTTGACAAATCTAAAGGTAAATGATAGGGTATTTTTTACTTAAAGGTGAGGATTTTATGAATAATCAAGAATTTGCTGACATTATTACAAAAGTACATAGTTTTTATTTTACAGAATATGTGTTATTTAGTGGTCAATATGCATTAATTGTAAAAAGAGAATGGAGAAATATATCAGAAGATTATTTATCTTATTTAAAAGATATGGTTATTTATTTGAGTTCATATCCTGTATATCCATTGGAGATTATGAATCGTTTTAAAGAATATGTAAATTTAATGTTAGAAAATATAACAGATTTAGATAGAAAAAAACAGTTACTAGCGATAAAAGAGGTTTTAGATGTCGTTTCTTGGAAAGATTCTAAAGAAATCTTTTTGATTGAATATTTTAAAAGATATGCAACAGTTGAAAATTCGAAGGATTTTGCTTTTCTATCTGTTCGACATTTATGGGAGGATTTACAAAAAGATTTTATCAATTTTAATTATTTAATTGGCGGTTCACAAAGTGCTATGCCTTCAGATTTTCTTTTCTTTTTGAATCGGTTACTTTTTGATTTTCCAGACATTTTTAAATATAGACCGATGAAAAAAAGGATTCTTAACTTGTTAAAAAAGAGTTCTCTTGAAGGAAAGGAGGCTTATATTCATTTGATAAAACACCAAAATGCACGATCTGATTTATTAGGTTTTCATTTAGGTGAAGCTGAGGATTTTTATTGTTTATCTGTTGTTACTAAGTTTTTATTTTCTTCTGATATTGAAAAAGATTTAAAAGAGATGCCACGTTTTTATTTTTATAATGAAAGTTTTATAAAAGTATTAAATGATGAGGTTTATAATTTAGTGGGTACTTCTTCTTTTCCTATTCAAATTAAGCAAAATATCCTTGAAATTATTAATTTTATGAGAACACTCTTAAAAGAGTATCCTATATCTAATCATGATGCCTTTCTTTCAAATTTGAATCAACTTATAGTTGAAATTAATGGTTGTGAAAAAACATCAACTGCAATTTATAAATTAATGGAAGAGTATGAGAGACGTATTGGTTTTCCAAAATTTAAGAAGTATTATACTCAAGAGGAATTTTTAGAGCTTTTACCATTGTTAGAAGATCATATTCGCTATACGCCACAAGTTATGGAGTATTTATTTGGAAAAATTAGTTTAGAAGCGGTATTTGGTTTAGGAGAAAAACAAAAAGAAGTTCAGAAAATCATTCCTTATATTTTAGATTATTTGTATAAAAGTTATCCTAGATTGTTTTTTGATCCGACTATTTCTAAAAATGCTAAAAATATTGTTTCTTCCTTGTCTATTTTTGAGCGAGGAGAATTTATGAGAAAATTAAACCGAATTCGAAAAGATTAAGTGTTTTTTATGACTTCTTTTGTGGCATGAAGGTAGCTTCTAAGAAGGGGACCGCTTCCTAGTTTAATGCCTCCAAAATATCTAACCACAACAATAAGACAATTATTTAATTCATTACTTTCGATTTGATTGTAAATGGGTGTTCCAGCGGTGTTAGAGGGTTCTTTATCGTCGCTTTTTTTAACCCATTGATTTATTTTATAGGCATAGGGAAAATGTTTGGCTTTTTTGTGTTCTTTTTTTAGTGTGGTTAAGATTTCGTTTATTTCTTCTATTTTCTTTACTTCATAATAGTAAGCTATAAATTTAGAATGCTTGATTTCATAAGTATAGGTATTTAATAAAGTCATTTCATTCACCTGGTTTCTATTATATACGATTCTTTTATTCTATGCTATAATTTATATGTCTATTTTAGAATGGAGGTCTTTTTTGATGTTTAAAGAAAAACTTTCTTTGGTTCCTCATCAGCCTGGCAGTTATCAAATGCGAAATAGCGATGGTGCTATTATTTATGTGGGAAAAGCTAAAGATTTGCATCGTCGTTTGTCCTCTTATTTTAATCGAACTCAGACGGGTAAAACTAAAAAAATGGTTTCAGAAATTGCTGATTTTACTTATATTGTAGCGGGAAGTGAATTGGAAGCGTTTGTTTTAGAGCTTAATTTAATTAAAGAGTTTGATCCTAAGTACAATATTTTACTGAAAGATGATAAAAGTTACCCCTATATTGAATACATTAGTACACCTAGTCCACGCGTAAAAGTATCTAGGTATTTATCGATTAAGAAAAAAGATAATAAAAAGATTTTTGGTCCTTATCCTAATGCCTATGCGGCGCGAAGAATTGTAAATTTATTAAATCGTATTTATCCTTTAAAAAAATGTGAGAATGGTAAAGAAATTTGTCTATATTATCATATTCATGAATGTCTAGGGTATTGTAGCAAAAATCTTAATCAAGAACAGCTTTTAGAAATGGAAAAAGAGATTTTAAGCTTTTTAAATGGAAACGATCGAGTTTTAACGCATCGTTTAGAAGAAAAAATGTTTGAGTATAGTCAAAATATGAATTATGAAATGGCTTTAGAGATGAAAAAAGAATTGGAATACATAAAGATTGTTATGGCCAAGCAAACGGTTGAACTTCATGATTTTGTTAATCGAGATGTTTTAGGGGTTTATTTTGATAAAGGGTATATTAGTATTCAACTTTTATTTTTAAGAAATGGAAAAATGGTGGGTGGAAAAAGTGATATTTTCCCAGTTATTAGCGATTTTTTGGATGATTTGGATACGTATATTGTTAAATTTTATAGTAAACATGAAATTCCAAAAGAAATTTTAGTGAATGAAGAAGTCCATGTTGATTTGATTTCCGAATTTTTAAAAACGAAGGTTCTTCATCCTTCTAGAGGTGATAAAAAGAAAGTTCTCACTATGGCGAATTTAAACGCTAAAATTAATTTAGAAAATGAACTCGAGCTTATTAAAAAAGAAGAGTATTTTACAGAACATGCTAATGAGGAATTAAGAGCTTTACTTGGTCTTAAGCATTTGTATCGAATTGATCTTTTTGATAACTCCAATCTTTTTGGTTCTTTTGCGGTATCAGGAATGGTGGTTTTTAAAAATGGCCGACCTAGTAAAAATGACTATCGTAAGTTTAAGGTAAGTGTGGATAAGAATGATGACTACAATACGATGAGAGAAATTATTTTTAGAAGGTATTCTAAAGTTTTAAGTGAGGGAGCGGAGAAACCTGATCTTATTCTTGCGGATGGGGGAGAAAAACAAGTGAAAGTAGTTCAAGAAACCCTTCAAGAGTTGGGGCTTGAAATCATGGTTTGTGGATTAAAAAAGAACGATAAGCATCGAACCAATGATTTGGTTTTAAATGATTTGAGTGTTCAAGAAGTGGACCGTAGTAGTAACGTTTTTCATTTTTTGACTCGTATGCAAGATGAGGTGCATCGTTATACGATTACTTATCATCGAACCATAAGGAGTAAAGGAAGTATTGGAAGTATCTTGGATCAAGTTACTGGTATTGGTAAGAAAAGAAAAAAAGAATTGATTAAGCATTTTGGAAGCGTTAAAAACATGAAAAATGCGTCGATAGAAGAATTAGAAGCGTTTGTTCCACTTGAGGTGGCTAAGCATCTTTATGCCTTTTTAAAAGAAGTTAAGTAAGGGCTTTCATAGACTTTCTTTCTTTATTTTGTTAGAATTAGAAAGGTGACGTTTTCATGAAATTAATTTCAATCGATAAAAATGATTCGATTCACTTTTGTACCGAGATGAAGTCCTATTTGTCTCCAGAAGTTGTTTGTCTTCCAATTTTAGATAAAATGGATAAGAAAAAAAATATTAAAAAAGCTGAAAAGGCTTTTGGAAGTTTTGCTTCGGTTTCAGGGACGCTTACTGGAGTTTTAAAGTGTCAACTTTCTTCAGGCAAAAAAGTTCCTTGCGTGGTACTAAAAAATGATTTTCAAGAAAAAACAATTGGAAATGCGATTCGAAAAAAAATAGTGGGGCTTTCTAAACAAGAAATTATTGGTAGTCTTTTTACAGCTTCTCTAAAAGAAAAAATGAACGTTCCTTCTTTTAAAACACTTGTTGTTTCTGGAATTGATTTGGAACCCTTGATGGCGAATGAACTGTTTATTCAAAAAGAATATTTACAATGCCTTTTGGAAGCTATTGATATGCTTCTTAAAGCTTATTCTGGAGAGCGGGCTATCATTGCTATTAGTAATCGTTCGAGTGATATTATTTCGGTTTATCATAATTTTTTAGGGACGTATAAAAATATTAGTTTAAAGATGGTTCCAGATTTATATTTAATTGGAGAAGAAATTTTTTTAACTAAATATTTACATGTTCGCGAATCTTATTTGTATTTAAAAACCAGTGAACTTTATACGCTTTATTATCAAGTGAAGAAGCGAAGAATGCCAAGTGAAAAATTGATTACAATTAGTGGAGATTTTAACTCAGAAATACAAGTTTTTTTAGTGAAAATTGGCACTCGAGTAACGGAGCTTTTTCAATCTTTTTATCCAATGCCTCTCGATTCATATGATATCTATGTCAATGGCGTGATGAGAGGGAAGACCTTGCCAATTGATGCGTTAATTGTTACAGATGATTTTTCTGGTTTAGTGATTATGAAAAAGAAAAAACAAAAAGTTTATGAATGTATTAAGTGCGGGAAATGTAATGCGGTTTGTCCTATTCATTCCAAACCTATATTGGCCTATAAACAAGGCAAAGAGATTCCCTGTATTCAGTGTGGGCTTTGTAGTTATGTTTGTCCAGCGTTCATCCCTTTAAGAGCGTATTTAGGAGGGAAAAAGCATGAGTAGATTACATAAAACCATCAAGATTTCTTTGGCTCGAAAGATGGAAGGGGTCTTTCTTCTATTGCTCTTGTTTGGGTGGTATAAAAATGGGCTTCTTCCCTTTATTCATGGCTATCATTCTTTTTCTCAAGTCTTGCTTGTTTTTTTGTATCCACTTCTTGGAATGGGCTTAGGGAAACTTTTTGATGTGGTGTTTAAAAATGAAAAAATATATGATTATTTTTTTTACGGGATGCTGTTTAGTTTATTTTTACCTCTTTCTACTCCTTTGTGGCTTTATCTTTTATTTTTGACTGGTTTATTTCTTTTTCATTTTTTCGTTTTAGAGAAAAAGGATTTGGATTTGAATTTTCTAGTTTTAGGGAAATTACTTTTGATGCTTTGTTTAATTTTTCTAGAGAACTATCATTATTCTAATGCCCTTGAATCAAGTCAGCGTTTTGTTTACTCTTTTGTGGATGGGCTCATGGGACATCAAATAAGTGGTCTTTTTATTTCTAATGTTTTACTTATTTTTGGTGGCTATCTTTTTTTATCTTTTGATGCTTATTATAAAAAAGAGATTCCTATTTATAGTTATGGTCTTTATTTTTTATCTTTAATTGGTTACGCCATCTATAAAGAAGATATGACTTTTTTCTTAGAGTATTTTTGTAATAGTCAAGTGGTTGCGGGATTGGTCATTTTGGCACCACTATCTTTATTTTCTCCTTATTCTAAAAAAAGAAAGAGCCTCTATTCACTATTAATTGGAGTTCTTATTTTGCCTTTCTCTTTAAAATTTTCTTTTCAGGAAGGTGTTTTCCTAGCTATCCTTGTTGCTAATTTGTGTCTTCTTTTTTTAGGAATTATTGGTTCACCTCTTAATAAAAATTTGACAAAAGATTTACATAAAAAGACCACTTTATAAGCTAAAAAAGAACTTTTTTGTTCTTTTTTTTATTTTTTTGTTATAAAAAAAAGGAAATGGGGACAGTAGAGGTAATATATATAATTAGGAGGCAAAAATATGTCTTTGATCTCACAAGAGGATATAAATAAAGTTCGAAATAGCGCTAATATTGTTGACGTAATTGGAAATTATATTTCTTTAACTCCAAAAGGAAAAAATTTTTTTGCTGTTTGTCCTTTTCATGAAGACCATAATCCAAGTATGAGTGTTTCACCTGATAAACAGATTTATCGTTGTTTTGTTTGTGGAAATACGGGAAATGTTTTTACTTTTGTTGAAAAATTTTTAGGTATTTCTTTTGCTGAGGCTGTTTTTATGGTTGCCAAAGCGTGTGGGGTAACGCTTTCTTCAGAGCAAACGCTAAAAAAAGAAGATAAATTTCAAAAAGAGCATGAACTTATGGCGTTAGTTTTAAAAATTTATCAAAATAACTTGCATGCCTATGAAGGGGAGAAAGCTTTAGCCTATCTCCAAAATAGAGGACTTTTAGATGATACCATTAAAGAGTTTGAAATAGGATTATCTTTAAATAAAAATATTTTGCATGATTTGTTAAAAGAAAAAGAATATGGCGATAAAATGCTTGAAGATTTAGGGCTTATTAATTGCAATGAAAAAGAATTTTTAGATGTTTTTCGTAATCGGATTTTATTTCCCATTCATGATCTAAATGGTTATGTCGTGGGCTTTACAGGGCGATGTTATTTAACAGATATTGTTCCTAAGTATTTAAATACAAAAGAAACGTATTTATTTAAAAAGGGAAAGGTTTTATTTAATTATCATCGTGCTCGAGATGCTATTCGATTAAATAAAACGTTAATTTTAGTAGAAGGCAATATGGATGCTATTCGTCTTTCTTCTGTTGGAATTAAAAACGTTGTGGCTCTTATGGGAACGAGTTTAACTAAAGAACAAATCGAAGCTTTAAAAAAATTAAGGGTCCATTTGATTTTGATGCTTGATAATGATGATGCTGGAGAAAGTGCCACTTATTCTATTGGCAATCTTTTAGAAGAACAAAGCTTTTCTTTTTCAGTGGTACGTTTAAATGGAGCAAAAGATCCTGATGAATATGTGGTTCAGTTTGGAAAAGAAGCGATGATGAATAATTTAGAAAAGTCTTTCTCTTTTATGGATTTTAAATTGAATTATTTAAAGAAAAATAAGAATTTAGATGAGATTAGCGACTTATCAGAGTATATAAAGTCTGTGATTGCTAATCTGAAAAAGAGTCAAGATAATGTTTTAAAAGAAGTGACTTTACAAAAGCTCGTAAAAGATTATAATATATCCTATGACGTTTTAAGGGAGCAATTAGGAACTGAAGAAAAATTAGAAAAAATGGAGAAAAAGCCACTTACAAAAAATAATCCGCGCATTAATGGGTATGATAAGTTATGTGAGACAATTTTATTTTATATGATGAACGGTGGCGATTTTATTCGTTTATTTCAAAATCATATTGGTGTTTTTCCTGAGCAAAAACATCGTTTGATTGCGAATGAGATTCTTTATTATTATGAAAAATATAAAACGATTTGTTTAGCGGACTTTATTACGTATATTGAAACGAATGACTTAAAGGATAAGATTTTAGAGATAATTAGTCGCGAAGAGGGTGTGGAATTAAATAACGAAGTGATGCTTGAGTGCATTAAATTATTTGACCTAAAAGTAAAAGAAAGAAAAATTAGTGAGATTAAGGAAAAAATCAAAAATGAATTTGATGTTTATAAAAAAATGGAACTTACTAAAAAATTAACAGAATTAAAAAAGGAAGTGTTTTAGATGAAGATTATTAAGACGTTTGAAGAGCGAAAAAATGAGTTATTGGAATTAGGAAAAGAAAAAGGGGTTATTACTTTCGAACAATTGGCGGATAGTTTAAAAGGATTAGAGGTCGATAATGATTCTTTAGATGAACTTTATAATATTTTGATGGAAAATAATATTGAAGTTGTAGCGGATGATGAAGAAGGCGAACCCAATGCTAGAACTTTAGAAAAAGAAGTTCCAATTCTTTTAGATGATGCGGAAATTACAAAAGATATTAATATTAATGATCCTGTACGTATGTATTTAAAAGAAATTGGTAAGATTAGTTTATTAAGTCCTGAGGAAGAGCTTGATTTGTCTAAAAGAGCCGCGGTGGGAGATGAAATGGCTAAAAATATTTTGGCTGAATCCAATTTGCGTTTGGTCGTTAGTATTGCTAAGCGTTATGTGGGGCGTGGTCTTTTGTTTCTAGATTTAATTCAAGAAGGTAATATTGGCCTTATGAAAGCTGTAGATAAATTTGACTACGACAAAGGATTTAAGTTTTCTACTTATGCGACTTGGTGGATTAGGCAAGCCATTACAAGAGCTTTAGCGGATCAAGCTCGAACAATTAGAGTACCTGTTCATATGGTGGAAACCATTAATAAAATGGCCCGTATTCAAAGACAACTTACTTTAGAGTTAAATCGTGAACCGAGTGAGGAAGAAGTAGCAAAAAAAATGGGTATAAGTGTGGAAAAAGTTCGTGAGGTTATTAAAATAAGTCAAGATCCTGTTTCTTTAGAAACGCCGATTGGAGAAGAAGAAGATTCCCATTTAGGAGATTTTGTTAAAGATATTAATGCCATGACACCTGAAGAGTATGCGACGAATGAAATTTTAAAAGAAGAAATAAAAGCGGTATTAGAAACCTTACAAGAAAGAGAACAAGAAGTGTTGGAACTTCGTTTTGGACTTATTGATGGGACGAGTCATACTTTAGAAGAAGTTGGAAAGAAATTTAATGTTACACGTGAGAGAATTCGACAAATTGAAGCTAAAGCTTTACGAAAACTACGTCATCCCTCTCGTGCTAAAAAATTGAAAGATTTTATGTCGGATTAATGCCAAGTAAAAGAATTCAAACGCTTGCTTCATTTATTTCAAGTACCGACAAAGTTCTAGATGTGGGTTGTGATCATTGTTATTTAGGAATTTATTTAATAGAATCTAAAAAAATAGCTTCTCTTTTAGCTAGTGATGTTCATCAAAAAGTGTTAGAAAAAGCAAAAGAAAACGTTTTAAATGCTGGTTTGGAAAACCAAATTCAATTATTTTTAACAGATGGGTTACAAAATATTGACCAAGATTATGATACCGTTGTCTTAGCGGGAATGGGAACGCATACGATTTTAAAAATTTTAAATTTCAATCTTGATAAAATAAAGAAACTTGTTGTTCAGTCGAATAATGAACTTCCATTACTTAGAAGAGCGCTTTTAAAAAAAGGTTTTTATTTAGAAGAAGAGAAAGTCATTTATGAAAATAAGCATTATTATGTTATTGGAAAGTATTCTAGAAATTTAAAGAGAATGAAATTAGTTGAAAAATATTTTGGAACGTATCATGAAGAGCATCAATCTTATTATCGTTATTTGTATGACAAATTAAAAGCTATCTATAAAAAAGTTCCTAAATATCATTTGAAATCTAAAATAAAAATAAGTTTACAAATTCATTTATTAAAAAAATATTTATAGAAAGAAAGTTGGAGAAGATGTGGGAGTAGCTTTCTTTTTTTCTGTTGTTTTTAAAGTAGTTGTATCGGTTTTATTTGTTTCTATTTTTTTTTGATTTTCTTCTTTTTTAGAAGAAGTTGTTTTTAAAATACTAAAGACGTTTCTAGCGTTTGTGATTAGGGGTTTGGTTTTGTAATAGAGGGGAATGATTTGATTAGCTACTTGAAGCGTTTTAGAAATTCCTCCAATAATTTTTGTTAAACTTAATCCTTTAATTAAAGAAGGAGCGTTATACATAAGTTATCACCTTGTTCTATTTTATGCTTTTTTTTAAAAATAGTGTCATTTTGTTATTCAAAAATTAAAAATTTGTGATATAATTTTGGTAAAGAATAGGGAGGATGTAAGATGATCCAGGAAAATGTTTCAGAGAAAAAAAGCCTTTTATCATTTCCTATAGATTTGTTTTGGGCCTTTGTAAATATTTTTATTTGTGCTTATAAAGGTGTAAAATTTATTTTTTTTGATTTAGTCATTATGCTTTTTAATTTTGTGAGTTTAAGAGTAGATCGAACCTATAAGAAAACCAAAAATTTAGTTGGAGTTGAAGTTGAAAAGCAAAGAGAGAGAGAACGTAAGAAAAAGGAACAACAAGCCAAATATCAAGAATGGTATAATAATTTAGGTTTTGTTAAAAAGAGAAATGCTCGTCTTGAAGCGATGCGTCAAAATTTGCTCGTAGATTTACAAAATGAAGGTAGTGAAAGAACTCAAAATCCAAGAGTTTTTCAATATACGGCTAGAAATGCTGAAGGAAAAGTGGAAACAGGAACGATTAATGGTTATTCTAAATTAGATGTTAATACTTTTCTACTTCAAGAAAACTATATCGTTTACGATATTAAAACAAGTAAAATGATTGACTTTTTATATGGTGAAACCAGTATGTTTGCTGTTAAAATGTCGAATAAAGATTTGTTGTTTTGGTTAACTCAGCTTTCTACCTACTTAAAAAGTGGTATTCCTTTAACAGATGGAGTGAAAATATTAAATAAACAATTACAAAAGAAGAAAAAATATCGTAAAGCTTTACAATCTGTTGTATATGAATTAACTATGGGTGAGCCTTTTTCTAAAGCTTTAGAAAAACAAGGGATTATGTTTCCCGCTCTTTTAATTAATATGATTAAAGCGGCTGAAGCAACTGGTGAATTAGAAGAAACTTTAACCGATATGGCTAATTATTATGAAGAGTTAAATAAAACACGTAAACAAATGGTAAGTGCCATTACTTATCCAACAGTTATTATGTTTTTTGCTATTGCTGTTATTACATTTATTTTGCTTTATGTTATTCCAAGTTTTATTAAAATTTATGAGCAATCGGATGTTGAAATTAATGGTTTAACGTTAATGGTTATTAATTTAAGTGATTTTTTAAAGCATAATATTATTTATCTTTTGCTGGTGATTATTCTTATTTGTATTGCTCTTCTTGTCTGTTATAAAAATATCAAAGCCTTTAGAAGAAATTTACAGTATTTCTTTATGCATTTGCCTTTAATAGGAAATATTATTATTTATAATGAATTGACTATTTTTACAAAGACTTTTGCCTCATTACTAGCTAATAATGTTTTTATTACGGATAGTATGACTATTTTAAGTCGTATTACCAATAATGAAATTTATAAAGAAATTATGAATGACACTATTAATAATATTGTAAAAGGGGAAAAAATCTCAATCTCTTTTCAAGATCATTGGGCGATTCCTGATGTTGCTTACTATATGTTGGTAACAGGTGAATCAACAGGACAGCTCGCTGATATGATGCAAAAAGTAAGTGATTATTATTCAGAAATGCATCGAAGTTTAATTAATAATTTAAAGGCTTTTATGGAACCAATTTTGATTGCTTTTTTAGCGATTGTAGTAGGAATTATTATTTTAGCTGTTTTAGTACCAATGTTTGGCTTATTAAACGGTTTAGAACAGTAAAAGAGGGGGCAACATTTATGTTGTATGTCGTTTACTTATTTATTTTAGGATTGCTTTTTGGCTCATTTTTCTATTGTATGGGTATACGTTTAAGTAATAATGAGTCTTTAATTCGTCCTCCGAGTCATTGCGACTTTTGTAAACATCAATTAGGAATTTTAGATTTAATTCCTATTTTTTCGTTTGTATTTTTAAAAGGTAAGTGCCGTTATTGTCATAAAAAACTACCTTTTGATTATCTTCTTTTTGAATTTTTAACAGGGATTTTGTTTGCTTTTTCTTACACTAAGTTTCATTTTTCTTATGAATTTTTTATTTCTCTTATTTTATCTTCACTTGTTGTTTTAATTTTTATTACAGATTTTAAATATATGATTATTTTAGATAGTCCATTAATTGTTTCTCTTGTTTTAATTTTTATATTGAAATGCATCTATTTTGATTTTAATGCTGCTTTAATAAGTCTAGGTCATGGTTTATGTATGTTTTTAACGATGTTTGCAATTGGAAAGTTTGGATCTTTTGTTTTTAAAAAAGAATCTTTGGGTGGGGGAGACATTAAATTTTCTTTTATTATGGGAATGGTTTTAACTTATAAGTTTTCAATGGTGGCTTTGATTCTATCTACTTTTTTAGCGTTACCCTATGCTATTGGTTCTCTGTATTTTTCTAAAGCTCACGAAGTACCTTATGGGCCTTTTTTGGTCAGCAGTGTCTTTTTGGTTTTTTATTTTTTTGATAAATTTCAATATCTATTTTATTTCATTTAAAAAAAGGAAAGTTTTTTCCTTTTTATAGTAATTCAATAGAGGAATTTTCCTCTTTTTTTGTTTCAGCAAAATTTTGAGATGCTTTTCCAATTAAAGCATTTTTAATTTCTACATCATCGCTACCCAAATCATCATCAATATCAATCACTCTTAAGATCTCTTCAAAACTAGTTAATCCTTCGATTACTTTGCTTAATCCATCTTCTAATAATGTAGCTGTGCCATCTTTTACATATACAAGTTTTCGAATGTTTTCTTTAGTAGAGCCATTTGTTATGGCATCACGAATTCTTTGATCAATGACTAAAACTTCTTGTAAAGCAACTCGTCCATGGTAGCCTTTGTAACAATCGTTGCATCCTACTGGAGTGTAAATGTCTTCGATGTCCATTTCTAATACTTGTTTAAAGACATTTTTTTCGTATGGTGTCGCTTTTCTTGATGTACGGCATTTAGGACAAAGTTTTTTTACTAATCTTTGACTGATAATTCCCGTTAAGGCTGAACCGAGTAAATAACGCTCTACGTCCATATCTAATAGTCTTTCGATGGTGTTTAAAGAGTTATTGGTGTGAATGGTGGATAAAACAAGGTGCCCCGTAATACTTGCTCGAACAGCAATACGAGCGGTTTCATCATCACGAATTTCACCAATCATAATAATGTCTGGGTCTTGACGAAGAATGCTTCTTAGAGCACTAGCAAAAGTTAGGCCAATCTCACTCATGGTTTGAACTTGATTGACACCAGATAGTTTCATTTCGACGGGATCTTCTACTGTAATAATGTTTTTCTCAATCGTGTTTAGTATCTGGAGCATAGAGTAGACAGTAGTCGATTTACCTGTACCTGTTGCTCCTGTAATTAAAATAATTCCGTTGGGTTCAACAATTAATTTTTTTACTTTCTCTAAATTTTTTGGAGAAAATCCTAATGATTCTAAACCATTAGAGCTCATCGTATAATCTAGAATACGAATAACGATTTTTTCACCATAAACAATGGGAAGGGTAGAAACACGAAGGTCTAATGTTTTGTCTTTTATTAAATTTTTAATCGCGCCATCTTGAGGAAGACGAGATTCGGTAATATTCATTCCAGATATAATTTTAATACGTGTTATTAAAGGATTTTTTACGCTTTCTGGAACAGTTGCATAATCCATTAGTTCGCCATCGATACGAATACGCACCTTTAATACTGTAGGTGTGGGATCAAGATGGATGTCACTCGCATTTCTAGCGGCTGCATCAACAATCATTTCATTTACTATATCTACTACTGGTAATTTATCATAATCAAATTCTTTTAACATAGTTTCCATCCTTTTTATTCTATTTTTATGTTACTATTATTATATAATAAATAATAATTCCTAACAAGTCTAAGTTTTATTATCTAGATGTAATCATATAACCAAGCATGGTAGCAATTACACTTCCTACCATTAAAATTAGCATAATCCATACTAGTAACTTTCTGGTTCTTTTTTTCATACTTCACCTCTAATATAAATAAATTTATCATATTTTACTTGATTAGTAAATATGCTTTACTAGGTGAGGACTAAATGAAATTGATTTGGACAAGCTTTAAAAAATATAGATTTGCTTTTTTATTTCTTTTTATCCTATTTTTATTCGGGATCGTGACTGGTTTTCTTTTTTATTTAAAACAAGAACCTATTATAAAAGAAACGATTCTTCAATCTTTATCGCCTTTATTTCAAGAAAATGTCTTTACTTTAAAAAGCTTGCTCTTTCATTTTCTTGTCTTACTAGGTTTAATTGCCCTTTCTTTTTGTTTTCTTGCGGTGCCAGGATTTATTTGCTATCTTTTTTTTGAGGGCATTAGCATTGGTTTTGTTCTTCCTATTTTTTTCTCTTTATATAAAATTAATGGTCTTTTTTATTTTCTTCTTTATTTTCTCTTTGTTAAGGTTATTTATTTATTGCTTTTATTCTTTTTATTTTTAAAAATCGTTCGTTTTGTAAAAAAATATGTTGAAGGTTTAAGACTTCGAAAATATATTTTTATGGAAGAGATGAAATACATTTTTATAGTGGTTTTTATGATTCTAATTAATGATTTTGTAGTCTATTTTGGAAGTAATCAAGTTTTATCTTTATTACTAGGATAAATCTTTACAAAATAGAATTTTATGCTATGATAGTTGCTTAAAAGAGGTAATTTATGAACGAAAAAAAGTTTGCAACTCTCCAAGAATTTTTTAACTCAGAAGAATATAAAAATAAAGATTTGTCTTATTGTGATTTATCTAATTTAGATTTAAGTCATATTGATAATTGGATATGGGGAGGATTTAAATTTTTTTATACAAATTTTAAAAATACGAATATTAAATTTTTTCCTCGAAGTTTAAGACTTGAAGAACAGGATATTGTTTTTTTAAACTATTGTGATTTTACAGGGTGTGATTTATCTTATTTGAGAAGTAAAGATTTTGAAAATGTTTCAATAAAAGGTTCTTGCTTTTTAGAAACAAAATTAGATATTAGGTTATATAATGTAAGTTTTTTTGAAAAGACTATTTTTCCTCTTGAAATGACGGATTTTCTCATTTATTCTAGTTCACTAGAACATCTTTCTCTTTTAGAGTTGAATTCGCATTTATTTTTTTCTTCTTTGAGTCTTAATCATTTTTTAAATCGTTTTTATAATTCTATAAAAGGACAGTTTTTGACTCAAGAAAGAATGGAATTATATAGTGAAAATATTAAAAAAACTTTAGAGATAGATAAGAAAAATGAGGGCTATTTAAACCGATTGTTTTGGCTATTAGGAGGAGAAAGTTTTTCCATAATGGATGTCATTAATTTTTCAGGGAATTGCATTTATTCTAAAACGTATGAAACTGTTGATTTTTCTTCTTTTCCTTTTGAATTAATGGAAAATTTTGAATTTTACGATTGTAAGTTTGAATGCATTATTATGTCAAAAGATGCTCTAAATCATTTATCTCAGTTTGATTTAGGGCTGTTTGCAATTTATGATGAAGAAAGAGATAGACCCACCTCAATTCCTCATATTATCATTCCAGGATTAAATGGTTCCTCTTGGCAGGAGTATACTCTTAATCGATTTGGAGTTACCTGTTTTACAAAACTAACGAATCTTTATTTGGAATTAGGTCGTTATTGTAATGCTCATTGTTTTTTTTGTCGTAATCAATATTTAGAACCTTGCAAGTATGATTTGAAGGCGATTTTAGAAAATTTAAAGAGGTTATTACCTTTTTTAAACCATATTGTGATTGGGGGAGGGGAACCCATGTTAATCCTTAAAGATTTAGATGTTGTGCTTAATTCTTTAGATTTTCCTTCAAGAAAATTCTTTATATCAACAAATGGTTCTTGTGGTTATGAAAATTTAGCGAGATTTGCGAGACATTTTAATATTAATTTAAGCAGACACGCCCTAACTGATTCAGATAATGACTGTATTTTTGGTGTGCAAACGATTAGAATAGAAGAAATAAAAGAATTGATAGAGACTTTTTATAGAACTACATTTACTTTAGTGGCGACTTGCTTTAAGGGTGGGTTAGATCATGTAAGCGATTTAGAACAATACATAGAGTTAAGTGATTATGTAGGTTCTAATGTTTTATTTCAAACTTTACACGAAGATTTAAAAGATGGGGAGCTTTCAGTACAAATTGATGATGGTATTTTTGATGAAGTGATTACGCATTTAAAAGAACAAGGGTATAAAGTAGGAGAGGTGCCCATTTATTCTACAGGAGATTATAAATTAATTATTGTGAAATCAAAAAATGAAGAGAAAACGATTTCATTTAAAAAGTATATTACTAAAGAAGAGTTAGAAAAAGAGTGGTATAGAGCTTCCAAAAGAACATTTGATTTATCAATGGCACCGAATGGTGATGTTTATGAAAATTGGCATCAAACGTCTAATCTTGTTTTGAGTCGTAAGAAATAAAAGGAAAATATTGTAATAGCTATTCTTCTTTTTTTTTGCTATACTAGTTTTAAGTTTGGTGATGTTATGACTAAGGTAGTGGTAGGAATAAGTGGTGGAGTTGATTCGGCGGTTGCGGCTTATTTGTTAAAAAAAGAAGGCTATGAAGTTGAGGGTTTATTTATGCGCAATTGGGATAGTATGGTTAATAATGATACTCATGGAAATCCTAATTTAAATCATTCGATTTGTCCTCAAGAACAAGATTATAACGATGCCTTAGAAGCTTGTCGAATTTTAGATATTCCACTTCACCGCGTTGATTTTATTAAAGAATATTGGGATTATGTTTTTTCGTATTTTTTAGATGAATTGAAAAAGGGAAGAACGCCTAATCCTGATTTGTTATGCAATAAATATATTAAGTTTGATTTATTTAAAAAAGAAGCTAAAAAATTAGGAGCTGATTTTATTGCAACAGGACATTATGCAAAAACGAAAAATGGCTTTTTGTATCGAGGCATTGATGAGAACAAAGACCAAAGTTATTTTCTTGCTATGGTTTCCCATGAGGCTTTAAAAGATATTTTGTTTCCTTTAGGAAATTTAGAAAAAACAGAAGTACGAGCACTAGCCGAAGAAATTCATTTGAATGTTGCTAAAAAGAAGGATTCAACCGGAATATGCTTTATAGGTGAAAGACATTTTCAAGCGTTTTTAGAAAATTATTTAAAACCAAATCCAGGAGATATTTTGAATGTAGAAACAATGGAAAAGATTGGACGTCATACAGGACTTATGAATTATACGATTGGTCAAAGAAGGAATGTTGGGATTAGCGGTTCTTTAATGCGTCATTATGTTTGTGGAAAAGATGTTAAAAAAAATATTTTATATGTCGCTTTTGGAGACAGTGATTATTTATATAGTGATGCCTGTTTGGTTGAAGACATTCATTTTATTAGTGATAAAAGACCTTTGGAATGTAGTGCTAAATTTCGTTATCGAGGAGAAGATTATCCGGTTTTTTTAGAGTATCAGGATAAATTTATTAGAGTTAGTTATCCTGGTCTTGTTAAATCTGTTACGCCCGGACAAGCTTGTGTGTTCTATTTAGGAGATGAATGTTTAGGGTGTGGAATTATTAAAGAAGTTTATAAAAATCAGCAGAAATTGTTTTATTTGTAAAGGTTTCGGACTTGACAAATAAGTGTTAAGTGGTATAATGAAAATGTAAAATCAAGGAGGAGTTTTCAAGATGAATCGATTAAATGAATTATTACAAGAATTGGGTATTTCTAAAGTTAGGCTTGCTAAATATTTAGGAGTTTCAAGACAAATGGTTTATAATTATTTGGAACTAGATGATATTAATAAATGGCCTAAAGAAAAGAAAATTTTGTTGTTTAAACTTTTGGATATTGATGATGGCGATGATGGAACAATTGGTTCAATTAAAGTGACAACAGATTATTTAATGAGTGTTGAGTCTAGGTTAAATCAAGGGGTTAAATCTATTAGTGATTTAGATAGTTATTTTGATTTTAAAGGGTTAAATAAAGAAGAGCAAACTTTACTTGGTGATATTACTTATTTGCTTAAGGAAAAAATGCTAGATGAAAGTCAAAAGCAAGAGAATTATTATACGATTCTTTATTTGTACCATATGTTACAGTCTGTAGATAATGTTCCAGAAATTAAATATATTTTAGGTTATATGTCTAAAACAACAGGATTTACTAATCCAGAAGAGTATAAATTTAATGAAGATAAACAGTTTATTTTTGAAGGCATTTTGTACTCCGCTTTAACACTTTATAATAATGGTGGTGCAAGTCGTGGAAAATTAGCGGAAAGTCATAAGCGTTTTGTTCAAGAAATAGAACAGAAAAATGAGGAGAAGTTGAGTCGTACCCAACAATTAAATACAATTAAAGTTCAAGCTTTAAGAGAACTTGGTTATACAGAAATAAATGAAAGTAATGCTCAAGAAGTTATTGAAAAAATAGCTGAAATTGAGTCTAGAAAGGTTTAAGACCTTTTTTCTTTTTATGAAGTATAAGAGAATTTATATTGAAATTACTAATGTTTGTAATTTAAAGTGTTCTTTTTGTCCTTTAAATGAAAGAAAGCCTTCTTATATGACTTTAGAACAATTTGACGTTATTTTAGATAAAATAAAGGGGTATACGGATTATATTTATTTGCATGTGATGGGGGAGCCTTTAATGCATCCTTTGATAGGTGAAATGATTCAGTTAGCAAATAATAAAGGCTTTTTTGTTCAACTTACAACGAATGGCTATTTAATAGAAAAGTTGAGGTGTGTAAATGATCTACGACAGATTAATCTTTCCTTGCAAGCGTATTCTGTTAATTATGGAAAATCAATAGAGGATTATTTAAATACTATTTTTAGCGTTACTGAAGCGTTAAGTGAGAAGGGGACTTATGTTAATTATCGTTTGTGGGTTCAAAAACCAGAGTCCGAATTACTTCTTCAACTATTGAGTAACATTATTTTACTAAAATCGAAAAAGAAGATAAAACTAAGATACTTGCTAGAAATATTTTTTATTCTAAAGAAAATGAATTTGTTTGGCCTATTCGAAAAAAAGAAAAGGGGAGTTGTTCTGGTTTTTGTCCTGCCCTACGCGATCATCTTGCTGTTTTAGTTGATGGTACAGTTGTTCCTTGTTGTCTAGATAATAATGGTATTATAAACTTAGGTAATTTATTTTTAGAAGATTTAAAGCACATTATTTCCAGCGAATTGTACCAGTCTATGTTTAGGTCTTTTAAAATGAATAAAAAAGTTCATTCTTTATGTCAAAGTTGTGATTTTTATCAAAATAAGCTTTAAAATCCCTTTAACTCCCCTTTTGTTGGTTTTAGAAATAGAAGGGGATGATTAATAAAAGACTCGTTTTGTTTAATTAAAATTATATAGTAAAAAGTAAAGAAGAAAAATTTATGATAAAGTGTTTAAAGTTTGATTTGAAAGAATAGAAAGTATTTGGGATAAAAAAGTAAAAAGTATATGTAATTAGTTTTTATAGAATATGGTTGATTTTTATAGATGTATTTTATTTCAGATAATATGTATTATGTTAACTTCGAATTTGTAAGTAAATAGATTTCGAAAACTCTGTTGTCTTTTCAAACTTATTTTTTATCTTATTTTTGTCGATACTAAACATTAAAGTTTCTTCATCGAAATCAGCGTATTCAATGGTTGGTCGTTCTAAACCTTGACTACACCAATAACGCTTTTTATAACATAAATTTATTAATTCTTTCGTAATATATTTTGAGATATAAACACTCACGGCTTCCAGATTTGTAACTTTTGAAACTGTTGTATACCCGTACTTATAGTTCGCTAAGTTGTAGATTTGTAAGCCGTTTCTTTTTATTAATCTTCCCGTATGAGGGTTTCTTGCTTCCGTTAGTTTCCAATTAGGAACATTCGTAAAGATTCCATGAAAATGTATTCGTCCACTTTTGGGGTGTGGCTCTGGAGCTAAAATATACCTCATGTTCGGGTTTTGATGTTTCATATTATTTAACCATCTTGCTAAGTTTTCCGAAACTTGATTATAATTATTTGCGTTCACCTTTTTATCATCGAATGTTAATGTGACAAAATACTCCCACGGTTCAATCATTCCGTTATGGTATGCTAAATCGATAATGGCTTGTTTTGTGCGATAGAGATTTTTAAATCTTTGATATTCCCTACTCTTCTCTATTTCTTCCTTATCTTTTTGTTTACCACCTTTATCTTTTTCTTTAGGAAAACCTCTATTGTTAACATAAGAATGAAATTCAATGTTTTTATCACCGTTTGCGTAAGTCTTAACTTTTGTATTATAACTAAAAATTGTTAAATGACTTGTGTCACTCTTATACCTAGAAACACCCATAAAACCTCACTTTCTTTATTTAAAAATTCCGTAATGTGAACCTTTAGTCTAGTAGAAGGTTCATTCGGGCTTCATCGGAAAGGCTCGCTAAATTAGTTCGCCTTTCCTCTTTGCCCTCATTTATTTCATACTTTTTTGTAAAAAAGTACCAAAAAACTTTTATCTCTCGCCGAGAAGGCATACCAAACGAAAAAAAATTGCATTTGTTTTCGTTTAGATTACACCATTATTTTTAGTTTTAGACGTGTAAATAAACTTTCGCGGCATATACTCCCTACGTTACGTTTCACTTCTCTATGGTCCGTTATTCCACGTTTTATTGACACTTCAATCTTTTCTTATTTTTGATTAGTTAATTTAAATAAAATTTTATAATTCGTTAATAGCTTCAAAAGTATCATAATAACTTGCTATTTTTCTAGTTCTTTTATAAATAATTTTTTTTATTGTAGGGCATTCATATTCTCCTTCATCTTTATTAAAAATAAGATTTTCGGCGTCTCCAACTATAGTGGTATATAAGCCAAATTTAGATAAAAAGTTCTTTTTTGTAGAAATCATAATCTTAGCGGGACGACGAATCCACATAGGCAACTCTCTCCACTCTTGTGTGATCATGATCACAATACGTTTTCTCTTACGAGATTGATTAAGCCAAGCATAAAACTGTGTATCTGTTTTACTGGTTTTATCATACTTACGAGAAATCTCATCAATTAAAAAAATGCAATATTCATCTGTGTTGTAATAAAGTGTGGTTATATCTTTAAAATAATTAATTTTATAACCTGGAATTTTTAAAGATTGAACATTTGTATAAATGCTTGCGCAAGTTTTTTTATCTTGCGCAAGCAATAATTTTACGGCATAAAAACTTTTACCACTTCCCTGTCTTCCAGTAACAAAGTAAACTCCGAATCTGTCATCGATTTTAGGAAGTCCCTTTTTTAAAAATGTGTTAAATTCTATTCGCGTATGAAATATTTCCATCTTTTCTCCTTATTTCTTTTTCTTTAAATTTATAATTAACATTGTAAAATAAATAAATAACAAAACTTGATTTGCATAAGTTAAAAATTTTAACATACTCTACCTCCTACCAAAATTTTAATTTCTGTAATATTTTCCATGCTTTAGCTGTCATGTGTGTAGAACGCATGATAACAAGCATAGAAAGTTCTATTGTAAAAATAAATAACATCGTTTCTCTTACCATTGGTGGTATAAAAGATACAGCCCATGAAATACTACTAAATGCGGTATTTAACCCATTTTGAATCGTTGATATTTTGCCACTAAAATCTGGAAAAATTCCATTAAATAATGCATTCAATGGCAAACAAATTAATTGCACTATACTCATAACAATGGTTAACAGAAAGTTAAAAAATGCACTAATTAATTTTCCAATCATAACACACCCCACTCATCATCTCCAGTTGTTTCCAAACTTACCGCCCTACTCACTTTTTTATATAAATGTTTAAAATAAACGATAAGTAAAAATGTTGTAGGTATTAGATTAATAAAAACCATAATTCCTTCGGGCATATCGGTATAAATCATTTCCGAAAAGCATGGAATAGATAAAGTTGTATCAAAAACAAAGTTACCACTTAAAGGAGTACATACTCCACCTAAACTCGAAGTAAGTATCGATAAAAAATAAAATGGTATATTTAAAAGGCTATCTACGGGACCAGGAGGTAATAACCCTTGTACATTTCCTAAACTTGATATATCAGCCTCAGGTGGTGTATCGTCTTTTAAAAAATCGTTTGTTTCATCTAGCTTTTCATTCGTTTGTTGCTGGTTTTTATTTTGATTATCGATTATTTCATTTTTATTTTTGTCATTATTTTGAATGATTTGATTTTTATTAA